>JANNSM010000112.1:0-20597 GCA_031402635.1 Bacteroidota bacterium
CCGCCGCTTTCGGCATAAAAGGGAGTCTGGTCGAGCACCACCTGGTACATGATCTTTTTCTTCTGCTCCACCTGCCGATACATGACCAATCGGGTTGACGTCTGCAACTGGTCATACCCGACAAATTCCATTCGACTGTCATCAACCAGACGCACCCAGTCCGACGTTTCCGATTCGGCTGCGGTGCGCGACCGCGCTTTCTGGGCTGCCATTTCACGCTCAAATCCGGCTTCGTCAACGTTCAGGCCTTTTTCGGCGGCAACAAGGCGGGTCAGATCAATGGGAAATCCAAAAGTATCGTAGAGCTCAAACGCCGTTGCCCCATTCACGAGCAACTTCCCTTCGGCTTCCATCCGGCTGCCCAATTGATCCAGCCGTTTTAATCCCGCGGAAAGGGTTCGGAGAAAACTGATTTCCTCCTCCTGGATGACCCGTCCGATCAGCTCCTGCTGGTGGGAAAGTTCCGGGAAAGCCGTCCGCAACTGCTCGGCCAGCACAGGAACCAGTTTGTGGAAAAAGGGCTGGTCCAACCCCAGGTAGCTGTATCCATAACGCACGGCGCGCCGAAGGATTCGGCGAATCACATAGCCGGCGCCGGTGTTGGCGGGCAATTGCCCGTCAGCAATGGTGAATGAAACTGCGCGGATATGGTCCACAACTACCCGTATGGCAATGTCGGTTTTGGGATCAGTGTGGTATTGAACCCCGCTAATGGTTTCCAGCGCCCTGATGAGCGGCGAAAAAACATCGGTATCATAGGTGGATTGAGTATTCTGCAAGACCATTGCCAGTCTCTCGAAACCCATCCCGGTATCCACGTGGCGTGCGGGAAGGTTGCGAAGGCTGCCATCGGCCTGGCGGTTAAACTGGATGAAAACGAGATTCCAGATTTCAATCACCTGGGGGTGGTCCCGGTTGACCAGGGTTGCCCCGGCAACGCTCTTTCGCTCGGCCTCCGTGCGCATGTCAACGTGCAGCTCGCTGCAGGGACCGCAGGGTCCCGAATCGCCCATTTCCCAGAAATTCTCCTTCTTGGAGAAGCGCAGAATCCGATCAGCAGGAAGGTGCCGGCTCCAGAGCGCCGCCGCTTCCTCATCAGGCTCCAGGTGGTCGCGCTGATCCCCCTCAAACACCGTGACGTAAATCCGGTCTTTAGCGATTCCCAAAACATCGGTCAGCAGTTCCCAGGCCCAGTCTATGGCTTCCGTCTTGAAGTAATCGCCAAATGACCAGTTGCCCAGCATTTCAAACATGGTATGGTGATAGGTATCCACGCCCACTTCTTCCAGGTCATTGTGCTTGCCCGATACACGCAGGCATTTTTGTGTGTCAGCAACCCGTTTCCAGGTGGCTTCGCTGTTTCCAAGAAAGATGTCTTTGAAGGGGTTCATCCCGGCGTTGGTAAACAGCAGCGTAGGATCGTGCTGAACAACAATCGGTGCGGAGGGAACGATTTCGTGACCCCGGTTTCTGAAGAAATCCAAAAAGGCTTGTCTAATGGCTTGGGACTGCATAGCTTATCTGTGGAAAACGCCAGATTTGGTTTTGGCAACGGTTCGTTATCTTCGCAACCATTGAGAGTGCCGGCGCTCGCAAATTTTTCAGAGGGTAAAGTTAGCAGATCCCGGTAGATACAAAGTGGTTCACGGGCAGGGTATCCGGATTATCCGGAGGGTTTTTCGGTATTATTTAAGATTGCACGTTGTTGTACAGGTTTTGAAAAAGGTAAAATACTATTACAACCCATCTACCCTGCGCTTTGAGCGTATTGAGCGTTCGTTGCGGACCTGGGCTCTCCGTGCATTCGGTTTTCTTTGCGCTGCGGTGGTTTTTGCAGGTCTGATTGTTTTCGGCGCTTTTACGCTGCTGGATTCCCCCAAAGACCGTTTCCTCAAACAGGAGATCTCCCGACTTCGTCTGGAATACGATCTTATGGAGCGCGAGCTGGATACATTAAGTTATGTTTTGGAGAAACTCCACGAAAGGGATAACAACATTTACCGGGTCATCTTTGAAGCCGAGCCGGTTTCACCGGGTATGCGCATGTCGGGCATCGGGGGTAGCGAGCGTTTTGTGAGGCTGAACAATTACGAGAACGGCCAGATTATCAAACGCAATCTGCTTCAGGTTGAAATGCTCAAACGCCAGCTTGTTGCCCAATCAAAATCATACGATGAGATTGCCCGGCTCATTGAGGAAAAGGAAGCGATGTTGCAACATATTCCCGCCATTCAGCCCATTGCCAATGACGACCTCAACCGGATTGCATCCGGTTTCGGTTTCCGCATTCACCCGATTTACAAAACGAGGAAGATGCACGAAGGGCTCGATTTCAGCGCTCCGACCGGCACCCCGGTTCACGCAACCGGCAATGGCGTTGTGACCAAGGTGGAGCGGGAACAGGGCTATGGAAATATGGTAGAAGTGGCTCACGGTTACGGTTACCGAACCCGATATGCTCACCTAAAAGGGTTTAGCTGCCGGGTAGGCCAGCGGGTAAAACGGGGCGGCGTCATCGGGATGGTCGGGAACACCGGAACATCCACCGCGCCGCACCTTCACTATGAAGTCATCAAAGACGGCGTTAAAGTTGACCCCATCAACTTTTTCTACAATGACCTGACTGACGAAGAATATGCTACGGTTATCGAATTGGCCAATAAGGCCAACCAGTCGTTTGACTAATCGCTCAATATGAAAACAACCGATTAAACAAACGAACGAAGTCAACATGCCTTACAAGGAAAAAGAAATCACAAAACTGTACTACTCCATAGGAGAGGTAGCCAAAATGTTTCAGGTTTCGACATCGCTGATCCGTTTCTGGGAAAGTGAATTCGACATTCTGAAACCCAAAAAAAATAAAAAGGGGGACCGGTTCTTTACCCAGAAAGATGTTGATAACCTTCATCTGATTTTTCATTTGGTTAAAGAGCGCGGATTCACACTCAAGGGCGCCAAACTAAAGTTGCGCCAGAACAAAGAAGAAACGGTGACCAATTTTGAAGTGGTCCAGCAGTTAAAAAAGATCCGCGAATTCCTTGTAGAAATTCGACAAGGACTTTAATAAAACTCCTGTTCCGGCGAGGCTGAATAATTATCTCGGCGCTTGCCGCGCCGATCTTTGGCCGGCTTGTTTTAGAACCCGAAATCCCGCGACACGGCATTCCACCGGATACCGCCGCTAAAAAAAGTGGAGGCTTCCGCTCCGGTCAGGCTGTTTTCCTCGTGGCGACGGATTAGCCGCAGATCAACAAAAAAATCGTGAAACAGCTGCCAGGAAGCCGTCAGATCAATCAGCAAAAGATCGGTCTTCACGCCCTGCCCGATGCTGTTGCCAAATTCCTGCTCAAAATCGTCGTTGTCCAGGAAAATGTTGCCTCCCCAGTTGCTGCCGGCAGTATCCAAACCATATCGCGCCGCGATGAGCCGGCCGCTCAGCGATAAACGCCCGATGGGCTGGTAGCGCACTATGGCGATGCCTTCGCGAAAATTGGCGCCGAGAGGGTGCGCCAGGGGCTGGGCAAAGTGAGAATAGCTGGATATCGGTTCGAAATGGCCGTAGGTGTAAGGACTTACCGTATTGAATTCACCCTGCAGATCCAGGTTGCTTAAACCGAAAGCGTCAATGTATTTCAGGCCTGCCTGCATACCGATTTTATTAGCCCACCAGCCGTTGCCTTCCCGGATTTTGGAGAAGTTGAATTCATCCAGCAAAAACTGGCCGTAAAACTGACCGCTCTTCAGAAAATTGTATTTCCAGTCTGCCCCGATCATCACATTATCCAGGCTGCCGAGATTGAACTCTACCGCCCGGTAAAAAATGATTGGATTGAGGTAGTAGAAATCAAAACCGGTGCGTCCTGTTGAATCTACCGGTCCAAAAACAACGGATTCAAACAGGCCGATATTAGCACTCTTTCCGATGTTGAGACCAAGCCGGTGAAATGCCAGGAATTTTTTTCGAATTGGGCTGTCTTTGATATTTTCTTCCCGATAATCAGCCAGCTCCGCAAAGATGTTCTGGTATTCGAGTTTCCAGACTCTCGTTTTCAATTTGAGAAATAAATAATCTTTTCCCTCATCGGAAAGCACAAGAGAGCGATAGCCGTCACCGATAAAATTTTTATCCTGCCCAAACTGCACGTCAATGTGCCTGGTCACCGGAAATTCGATATAGCCTCTGACCGAGAAAAAGTCTATTCCCCCGCCGCCGAAAAAAAGTGTGTCGTCGTTGATGGGCTTGCCCCTCCCCTCGCCCGGCATGACCTGGTTCTGTGAACGCCAGCGATCCTGCACATACTGCATGAAGCGCCCCTGATTTTCGGAGGCATACAGGTAAAAAGCCACTTTGCGGTCAATACGACCGCGCAGCTCTGCACCGCGGGTGTTCAGGTAGCGAAAGTCTTCCAGCCCGGTTTCCTTTCCCACCTCCAGGTTCAGCACCGGATTGATTCGCACGTCAAAGGCAGGCTCATCAACTTGCAGAAAACTGGCCGGTTCGCGGTAAAAAATCCGCAGGAAAGGCTTTTTGGAAGGGCCCGTCAGGACCGTATCCAAATCTTCGGCATACTCCGCCTGATCCCGGTAGAGGTACTCAAAATTGAAGGCATCCGCCCGTGAATCCAACCGGCCGAGGCTGTCCGCATAGACCGCATAGCGCACCACATCTTCGCTGCGATAGGGCTTGTTGGCCGTGTGCAATTGGCCGTTCAGGTTGCCCGAACGGATCTCCAGACGATCTACCAGGTGCTCACTCCAGTGGCCGGAAGGCAGATAAACGGATTGGGACTTTATGGGTGCTCCGGCAAAAAACAACAACAGCCAGATGCAGGCTGCGGGAAGCCAAAAATTGCCAGCCACAGTGATTCCGATCCGGGAAGAACAGGCCGCTGGTGAAAAAAGTGGCTGTGAATGCATGGAGAACAATTGATCGGTTACCGGTGATCGGGGGTATCGTCAAAAATAGGATAACGCCGGGCGAGCACGACCAGGGCCGTTCCGAAACACAAGGCACAGATGGTGTAAAGCAACAGACCTGGTGTTCCCAGGATCAGGGAACCCGAAAGAAATAACATGGAATACGTTACCCCAACCGCGCAAAGCCAGGCCGCCGCCAGCGCCCACAAATTGGTGCCGGGTGCCTTGAGACCTGCGGATTTGCGCACCGGAGCCCAGGCCCCGTCCGGCCTTACCCGCCGGCAAAAGGCTTCAAGGTGCGCTCTTTCTTCCGGAGCGGTCAGCAATGTAGCCACCAGCCAGGTCACCGTTGTTGCCCCGACGATGAACAGGAAACTATCCGGAAATTCCATCTTCAACAACCGGGAAATACCAAAATAAGCAATGGAAGAAAGCGTAGCCGTCAGCTCACTCGTTGCATTGATTCGCCACCAGTACCAGCGAAGGATCAGCACCAGGCCCAGACCGGCGCCGCATTCGATCATGAACAACCAGATGGCCGTGATACTGCTGAACGTCGCTGCTACCCCGAGCGACAGGAACATGAGCCCAACCGTGCTCAGCCGTGCAACCCAGATCAGGCGTTTTTCGCGGCGGCTTTCGCTGATTCCACCTTTACCCGGGGGAATCACAAACCGCGCGTAGAGATCGTGGACCAGGTAGCTGGCCCCCCAATTGAACTGAGTCGAAATCGTACTCATAAAAGCAGCCATGAAGGAAGCAAGGAGCAGCCCGGTCAGGCCAACGGGCAGAAAATCCTTCATCACATACACGTATCCGATCTGCCGGTGGTGCTGATAATACAACGCCTGTTTCAGGGCGGTGTCTTTAGTTCCACGGGCTTGAAGATCAGCCGATACTGCCTGCAATTCGGGAAGCAGGGCTGCCGCCTTTTCATTGCTTTCGGCCAGGGTATTCAGTTTTTCGGGCTCCAGGGCAAACCACGAAGGATCGGCGCCGTCGGCAATCAACTGGCGGGCGTGCAAACCCAATTCATCTGCCGGAAGGTTGCGCTCTACGCTGTAAAGGGTAATGGATGCCAAACCGACCAGAATCCAGGGCCAGGGGCGAACACAGTAATGGGCGATGTTGAAAAGAAGGGTAGCCCAAACAGAGTCGCGCTCACTGCGCACGCTCATCATTCGCTGCGCCACATATCCCCCACCCCCCGGCTCAGCCCCCGGGTACCAACTAGCCCACCACTGCATCCCGATCCGCGCCAGAAAAGCGCCCAAACCGATGGTGAGCATGGTCCCGGTATCCGGCCCTTCGCCCTGCCCGGTGGTGATCCTCGGAAAAAAATTCAGCGCTCCTTCCGGTACAGCCGCCCTCAGCCCGGCGATGCCCCCGATCTCCGGGCTGCGCACCACCATGATGGCCAGCACTGTTGTTCCGCTCATGGCTAAAAAAAACTGGATGCTGTCTGTGACGGCAATGCCTTTGAGCCCGGCAAAAGCCGAGTACACCGATGTGAAAACCATCAGCCCAAAGGTGATCAGCAGGGCCATTTCGCGGCTCACCCCCAAAAACACTTCCAGGATGGAGATCATGGCCTGACTGACCCATCCGATCACCAAAACGTTTAGAAAAACGCCGAGGTAAACCGCTTTAAATCCGCGAAGAAAGGCGGCAACTCTACCCTTGTACCGCAGTTCAATGAATTCTACTTCCGTGAGGACTTCGGCCCGGCGCCAGAGCCTTGCAAAAAAGAAGGTAGTCAGCAGCCCGCCAAAAAGCATGTTCCACCACAACCAGTTACCGGAAATCCCGGATGTGCCGGTCAGGTCCGCTACGGCAAGCGGCGTATCGGCGGCGAAGGTGGTCGCCACCATGGAGATGCCGGCAAGGTACCAGGGCAAATTTCTTCCACCCAGAAAAAAGGAGGACATGCTGCGCCCGGAGCTGCGGGTGTAGGAAAAACCAACCAGGGTGGTGGTAAGGATAAATCCTGCCACAATCAGCCAGTCAATCAGGGTGAGCTGCATATCTTTGAGGCCTTATGGCTGCAAGTATAAAGAAAATCGGAGTGCTCACCTCAGGCGGTGATTCGCCCGGCATGAACGCCTGTATCCGGGCGGTAGTTCGCACAACACTTGCCTGCGGATGCGAGGCGGTTGGCATCCAGAGCGGGTATGAAGGTCTGATCGAAGGGCTTTTTCGCCCGATGCTGCACCACGATGTGAGCAATATTATTCAGCGCGGCGGTACCATCCTGAAAACGGCGCGCAGTCCCCGGTTTCATTACGCCGAATGGCGGGCGGTGGCGTATTCCAAACTCATGGAGGCCGGCATTGACAGTCTGGTAGTGATCGGCGGCGACGGCACGTTTACCGGAGCAAAAATCTTTGCTGAAGAATACGACTTCCCGATTGTCGGCACTCCGGGAACCATTGACAACGACCTCTATGGAACCGACAACACCATCGGGTACGATACCGCGTTGAATACGGCCATGGAAGCCATTGATAAAATCCGCGACACGGCCGCTTCCCACAACCGTTTATTTTTTGTCGAAGTGATGGGTCGCGATGCCGGTTTTATCGCCATCAATGCCGGGATTGCCGGGGGGGCCGAAGCCATTCTGATCCCCGAAAGCAAGACCGATGTGGACGCGCTGATTCGCCACCTTGACAATGGACACGTCACACACAGTTCCAGCATCGTCGTGGTCGCCGAAGGCGACGACCAGGGCGGAGCCCTGGAGGTGGCGCGCAAGGTCAAAGAGAAATTCAACAAGTACGATACCCGCGTAACCATTATCGGACATATCCAGCGGGGAGGATCACCGTCCTGCGCCGATCGCGTGCTTGCCACCCGCGTAGGTGTCGGAGCGGTGCACGGATTGCTGAAAGGCGAGCGAAACTGCATGGCCGGTGTTCGCAACATGGAATTGGTGTACACGCCCTTCGAACAGGCAATTAAACACAATCAGACCATCAGCCCGGCCATCATGGATCTTGCCCGCAGCCTGAATTGTTTCCTTTGATTCCCGTTACCGGATCTTCCTGTGGAATTTTTTTTGGCCGTTTCGTGATATGACTATTTCGCTTACTCCAGATTTAATGCTCCGCCTATGCGTACTGTCATCCGGAATGCCCGCATTGTCAATGAAGGTTCCATCCGCGAAGCTGATCTGCTGATCAATGGTGACCGGATAGAGCGTATCGGTCCATCGCTTGAAGCGCCGGGCGCCGGTGAAATTGATGCGGCCGGCCGTTACCTGATGCCCGGCATCATTGACGATCAGGTGCATTTTCGCGAACCCGGCCTCACGCATAAAGCCTGTATCGCCACCGAGTCCGCCGCGGCCGCAGCGGGAGGCGTGACCAGTTTTATGGATATGCCAAACGTCAAGCCGCCTTCGCTCACGCAGGAACTTCTCGAAGATCGCTATGCCATCGCATCGCGCGATTCGGTGGTCAACTATTCGTTTTATATGGGCGTGAGCAATGACAACCTCGAAGAGGTTTTGCGCACAGACACGACCCGGGTTTGCGGCATCAAAATCTTTATGGGCTCCTCAACCGGTAACCTCCTGGTAGACAGCGAAGCAGCCCTTTCAAATGTTTTTTCGCAATCCCCATCGCTCATCGCGGTGCATTGTGAAGACGAACAGCGGATCAGGGTTCGCTCGGCCATGTACCGGGAGCGCTACGGCGAAGCGCTGCCGCCGCGTTTCCACGCCGAAATCCGCGATGAGATGGCCTGCTGGCTCTCCAGCAGCCACGCTGTAGGGCTGGCCAAAAAATTCGGGACCCGCCTCCATGTGCTGCATATTTCCACGGCTGAAGAACTGGCTCTGTTTGAACCGGGTCCGGTAGCGGGGAAAAAAATTACCGCTGAGGCTTGTGTCCACTTCCTGTACTTTGATGCTTCCGATTACGAACGCCTGGGAAGCGGTATCAAGTGCAACCCGTCCATCAAAGACGCGAGGCATAAACCGGAGTTGTGGAAAGGGCTTGCTGAAGACCGGCTCGACGTCATTGCCACGGACCACGCCCCGCATACCGCGGAAGAAAAGACGGCGAAATACTTTTTGTCCCCTGCGGGCCTGCCGCTTATCCAGCACGGCCTGAACATCATGCTGGATCTGCGCGAAAAAACCGGCTGGGATTTGCCTTTCATCGCGCGGAAAATGAGCCATGCTGTTGCGGATTGCTTCCGGATCCGGGAGCGCGGCTATTTGCGGGAGGGGTACCATGCAGATCTGTTTTTATTGGATGACCAGGCCGAATGGACCGTTTCAAAAGAAAATATCCTTTATCGCGGTGGCTGGACACCGCTGGAGGGCAAATCGTTCCAGGGAAGGGTGACCGATACCTGGGTAAATGGTACACGGGTTTGGGCGGGTCTTTCTCCAACCGGTTTAAAAGCGGGAAAACGGTTGTTATTTAGTTGAAAATCAGTAATTTAAGATTGTTTGATATTTTTTTGCCCACCTATTACACCTGTTTTATTTCGTCACAATCCCCGAATGGCCGTTGGTTAAAGCACCCGGAGTAAGAGCTACCTTACAGGCAGTATATCTGTTTGGCTCTATCCCATGTGCTCTCGTTATTTTTCTGTCTTTCTATCTGTTTTCCTGGCGCTGCCGTTTACGGTGCGTTCACAGGATATCTGGTCCGGTACTTTTGAACCGGATCCTGCCCCATTTGACTGCATTGATTCAGTGAAGCGGGAACGGCTTGAAGCAACCCTGCTTGCAGAAGCTCAGCGTCTTTTGGGCGAAGGGTATCTGTCTGAACCGCTGATGGCCCGCACTTCCACAATCCGTCTGGATTGGCCCATGCGGACTAGTCGGTATTCGGGATATAACCGGATTAGCGCCATTTCCAGCCTGTTGGACCACAACCCACGCTCCGGGACCCTGGACTACGCCTGCGGTGCCGGCAGCTACAATGGCCACACCGGAACGGATATTTTCCCGTGGCCTTTCCCCTGGACCGCCATGGACAGCAACTGGGCCGAAGTGGTGGCCGCAGCGCCGGGGATTATACTTTTAAAACAAGATGGGAATTTCGATCGGGAATGCGACGGTTCCGGCTCCGGGTGGAATGCGATTTATATCCAGCATGCCGACGGCTCTATTGCCTGGTACGGTCACCTGAAATCCGGTTCCCTGACTTCCAAACTGGCAGGCGATGCCGTTACCACCGGTGAATTGCTGGGCATTGCCGGTTCTTCCGGAAACTCTACCGGACCTCATCTCCATTTTGAAATTCACGAAGCCGACGGTTCACTGATTGATCCGTATGTGGGCACTTGCAATGACCTGAATTTTGAAAGTTGGTGGTCCCGTCAGGAGCCCCACCATCACTCTGTTTTAAATGCCGTGATGTTCCATGATGCTGTTCCAGAGATGGCCTCCTGCGCAACCGGCGAAACGGAAAACGCCCACTTCCGCAATCGTTTTTTCCCGGGTGATGAAGTCTTTATGGGAATTTATCTGCGCGATCCCAGGTCCAGTCAAAAATTGAATATCCGGATCCGGAGACCCGATGGTTCGCTGTTCAAAAACTGGGATCGAACCATTTCGTCAACAGCTTCTTCAGGATTTGAAATGGTATCCATCCGCCTTAGCCGGCGGCCGGATTTTGGCACCTGGACCGCCGAAGTCACTTACCAGGACCAGACGATCACCAAGACCTTTGAACTTTGTGCCAGCGAAGAAAACTGCGACTGCTCGCAACCGGACAACCTGCACCAAAATGCCCTGGAGTTCTCCTCGCTCGGACTGTACTGGTCAGGTCCGGAGAATGCCGAAGAATACCAGTTGCGGGTTGATGTTGAGGACCGTCCGACCAGAAGCTATTTCAGCAGTGCCACCAATTTTGACCTGACGGAATTGCCGTCCAGTTCCGAAGTGGTCTGGCAGGTTCGCGCCCGATGCGGCTACCTCACGTCATCCTGGAGTACAATGCTCAGCAGTCGTACGCCTATGCCGGTAATCTTATCCGATTCAGTGATCACAGAATCATTCCCCACCAGGATGGCCGGTGGCTGGCAATGGAAAGGAGAAGGCAATTACAGGCTTACGTTATACGATCTGTCCGGGCAACGCATCGGGCAAATACAGGGCGAAAAACTGGAAGCGCCGTTTGGCCTCCCTGCCGGTCTTTACCTGCTCGAGCGCATTTCGCCGGATGGCGAACGCCGCTTCGCCCGCGTGAGCTGGTAAAAGCGCAGGGGCCCTTTCGCCCGCGCCACCTCAAGCGCTACCCGTAAATATCCCGGAGCTCACCGGCCGTAAGCGTATCCTTTTCTCGATCCCGGTGCCAGCGGATGAAATCTGTTGACGGAAAATCCGACCAGCCCAGATGCCGCATGATGGTCAGGACCTGGCCGCGGTGAAAGGTACTGTGATTGGTTACGTGCTGAACCACTACCCCATTCGGGGTCTGATGCGTTTTCCCGTCCAGTGTCCGGTAAACGCAGCGCGCACTGAACCATCCGGGTTCCTGAGAACACACCAAATCGCGCAATTCCTCTGAAGTCTGCAGGAGATAGGGCTCAAAACCCACAAAGTCGGCCGGCAAATCACGGCTCGGCCAAGAGTCGGGTGAGTGACCTTTGAGGCGCTTCAACCAAATGGTCTCGGCATCCCAGATATGGTACCAGGTCAGGCGCAGCGTCGGAAAACTTCCGGGCATTTCCCGATCAATATATTCTGCCGGGTGGCTGCCGATCAGGTCTAGCAGGCGGCTGTTGGCCCAAACATTATACTGAGTAAGCGCGCGGTGTTGGTCCATGAGTTTTTAATTGCGGGGAAAGCGGAAATGAAAACGAAATCGGATCCACAGCCGGTGCGGCATCCGGAGATAGCGCAAGCCGTAATTTAGGCGGAAATTCACGCAGCAACAACCCTTCCTCCATGACGGATACCCGAAAAAAACCAGAACCTTACGGGTTCGGTACGGCTTGCGTTCGCAACCGGCATGTTCACGACAAAGCCATTCACCCGCACCGCGAAGCGATTTACCCTACATCGGCATTCACGTTTCCCGATACCGCCGAAGCCATGCGGTTGTTCGGCGACCGCGAAGCGGGCTATATCTACGGGCGCTGGAACAACCCGACTTCGGAAGCTGCCGCCCGGGCAATCGCCGACCTGGAAACCCTGGGCACCGACATCGAAGCTACCTGCCGGTTGTTTGCCTCCGGCATGGCTGCGATTTCCGCTGCCCTGATGGCGTTGCTCAAGCCGGGGCAGGCGGTTTTGACCCAACAGCAGCTTTACGGGGGAACTGATGAATTGCTTCGGCATATCCTTGAACCCTGGGGAATCAGACGGATCAGCGTTGACCTGAACCACACCGGATCTCTGGAAGAAGCTTTGGAATTGCACCCGGAGATTGCCCTGGTTTATGTTGAAACGCCGTCCAATCCCATGCAGTACTGTGTTGACCTGCAAGCGCTTTCCGTCTGGACCCGAAAAACGGGTATCCCACTGGTTGTGGACAATACGGTGGCCACCCCTTACCTGCAACAACCGTTGGCGCTTGGCGCGGACATGGTGGTTCATTCAACCACTAAATTTCTAAATGGTCACGGATCTGCGCTGGGCGGAGCTGTTTTGAGCAACCGCCGGGACTGGATGGATGGCCCGGTTTTTCAGCAACTCAAATTGCTGGGTGCATCTGTGAGCCCGTTTGATGCCTGGATCCTGCTGAGCGGCATGAAGACCCTGGAATTGCGTATGGAACGCCATTGTGCCAATGCGCACCGGGTGGCTCAATTTCTTCAAGACCATCCAGCCGTATCCAGGGTGTTTTATACCGGACTGCCTGATCACCCGTACCACACCATTGCCAAACGGCAGATGCGCGATTTTGGGGCTATGCTGAGTGTCGAGCTCAGCGGGGGCCTTGCAGCGGGCATCCGGTTGATGGATCGCGTAAAGGTCTGCGCGCTGGCCACGACCTTAGGAACCCCGGACACCCTGATTCAACACCCCGCCAGCATGACTCACCTTCCGGTGCCGCGGCAAGAACGGCTCTCCGCCGGAATTACCGATGGCCTGGTCCGGCTTTCGGTGGGGATTGAAAACATTGGGGATATTCTGGCAGATTTGGAGCAGGGTTTAAGTCAGTAAAAGATTAATATAAATACATAAATACAAAATAAATATATTCACCTTGTTCCGACATTCACCGATTGTTTGAAATCCTGTCAGCGCTGGATCAGGAAAACCCGGGAAGCATGATGAACATGATGAAATACTTTTACCTGGTACCCCGAATTGGACTCAAAGAATTTTCAGCGATTAGTCCGGTATTCACAATGAGTATAATGACAGGATTTGTTACGGTAGTGGGTAAATTTTTGAGGTGGGACAAATTAGTTGGCAAATTTAATTGAGCCCCCCTCAGCTAAGTTTGGCAGCAATCAGGCTGATAAATTCACTCCGTGTTGCCGGGTCCTTAAACTGCCCGGTAAATGCGGAAGTAGTGGTGGTAGAATTCTGTTTCTGCACACCTCGCATCATCATGCACAAGTGTTTGGCTTCGATAACCACCGCAACTCCGAGTGGGTTCAGCGTCTCTTGAAGACATTCAAGAATCTGGTGGGTGAGTCGTTCCTGAACCTGAAGCCTCCGGGCGTAAACATCAACCACCCGGGCCACTTTGCTCAACCCTACAATTCGCCCGTTGGGAATATAAGCGATATGAGCTTTGCCAAAAAACGGTAGCATGTGGTGTTCGCAAAGGGAGTACAACTCGATATCCTTGACCAGAACCATCTCACTGGCGGGCTCGTTGAACATGGCACCGCGAACGATGGCATGCGCATCCATTTCATAGCCCTGGGTGATGAACTGCATGGCCTTGGCAACCCGCAGCGGCGTCTGATCCAACCCTTCACGTGATGGGTCTTCGCCTATTTGTTCCAGGATATTGTAATACATTCCGGACAACGCATCGGTCGTTTCTCCGGAATAAACTTCCTGCTTTCTGTACTTCGGATTTTCCTCCATGTTAGATGAGGTGACAATGTCTCTGGGAATGATTTCCGTGATGCGCATAACTTCTGCCGGAGTATGGTTAAAAGATGATGGAATTACTCACCGAAATAATCCGCGTAGATGTTTTCGGTTTCATATAACCTGACCCGGAACAGCAAACCGGGGGGCAAGTGCGGTTCTAACCGCTTCCAGATTATCTTAACAAAGTTTTCCGTAGAAGGTTGACGACCGACGAAGTCGTCAACATCGAGATTTAAGTTTTTATGGTCAAACCGGTCAGCGATTTGCTCCCGCATAACTTTGGCCAGGTCTTTGGCATTGATAATGAACCCCGTATCCGGATGGGGTTCGCCTTTGACCGTAACATAGAGGTCGAAATTGTGTCCGTGAAAATTTTCGTTTGCACAGGAACCAAAAACTTCCCGATTGCGCTGCGCCGTCCATGCCGGGATATAAAGCCGGTGGGCAGCGTTGAAGTGTTCCTTTCGTGTCAGGTAAACCATCTTAATCGGTTGGCAGCCGGGCGGGTGGGTTAAAGTTAAGTAATTTGGCTGCGGGTCCGGTTTTCAGACTTTAGGTCGAAGGGGCGTTGCCGTCAATTGCCGTTTTTTTTCGCCAATTAAGACCCACTACTATTCATCATTCATGGATATCCTGCTCGTTGCGGCTACTGCCGCTGAAATCGGACCGCTTATTGAACGCCTGCGCCTGGCTCCCGGTTCAAGGTCAGGCAGTCCGGAAGGGTTTTTTTCGGGGAACCGGATCGAAGTGCTGATCACCGGGGCCGGCATGACCGCGACCGCTTACCGGCTTGGCCGCCGGCTGGCGCAGCACTACTTTGACCTGGTGCTCAACCTCGGCGTTGCGGGCGCGTACCCCGGACGTTTTGCTCCGGGAGACCTGGTCCACGTTACCGTCGAGCAATTTGGTGATATGGGCGCCGAAGACGGGCAGCGATACCTGGATATGTTTGATTTAGGGCTTGCCGAGCGCGACGAATTTCCTTTCCTGAATGGCAAACTGGCCAACGCCCTTGATCCGGGACCTGGCCTGCTCGGAGACCTTCCGCGGGCCAGCGGTCTGACCGTGAACACCGTTCACGGGGAGGATCGCTCAATCCGGCGAAGTATTTCGCGATTTCAGCCCGAAGTGGAAACCATGGAAGGGGCCGCCGTGTTTTACACTTGTATCTGCGAAAAGCAGGTCTTCGCCGAAGTGCGGGCCATCAGCAACCGGGTAGAGCGCCGCAACCGAAACAACTGGAAGCTGCCGCAGGCCATCGACAAACTCCGCGACTTTGGCCTGGAGTACCTCGAAAGCCTTTCGACCTGAATTGCCGTCACTCAATACCGGCCCAAAAGCGAAACCCTTCAACATGCCTGCGCGACTTACGCTCGGTTTTTCCCCACCCAACGACACGTTTCTGTTTGAAGCGCTGGTTCACGGCCGGGTGAGGGACCCCGAACTGGAATTTGACGTTGTGCTCGCCGATGTGGAGGAACTCAACCGGCTGGCGACGGAGGGCAAACTGGATATCACCAAACTGAGCTACGCTGCCCTTTCGCAGGTATCAGAAAACTATGCGCTACTCCGTGCCGGAAGCGCTCTGGGCCGGGGCTGCGGTCCGTTGCTGGTAGCCGCCCGGGATCTCAGCGGATCAAGGCCTGAAGATTGGCGCGTAGCCATCCCCGGCCGTTTGACGACCGCCAACTTTTTATTGGGATGGGCTTACCCGGACATCGGGGAAACAACGCCGATGCTGTTTTCGGAAATCGCAAATGCCGTGCTTCGCGGACAATTTGAAGCGGGCCTGCTCATCCATGAAAACCGTTTCACCTATGAGCGGATGGGGCTTCATAAAGTCGCTGATCTGGGCGAAATATGGGAATCCCGCACGGGCCTTCCGATTCCACTTGGAGGCATTGCCGCCCGCCGCGATCTGGGTTCCAACCTCATCCGTCAGATTGATGCGCTGATCAGAGCCAGCGTTGAATATGCTTTGGCCAACCCCGCCCATTCCCGCGATTACGTTCAGGCGCATTCGCAGGAAATGGATCCCGCGGTGCAGCAGGCCCATATTGACCTTTACGTAAACCATTATACGGTTGATCTCGGCACCGATGGCGAAGCTGCCGTTCGGGAATTGCTGCGTGTCAGTGGCAGCGAGTCGCTGAATCTTTTCAGGGAATAGTCAGCACGCCCCATTGCCGCAGGCGATCGAGCGCCTGTTGCGGATCGCTGCCAAAACTCACCAGACCTTCCTCGTGTCCGGCCATCGCAAAAAATCCGATGGCACCCAGGCTGCTTTCCCGGAATAACCGTCCCACCTCAGCGGCCATGGCCGGGGTGCCGTAGGGCACGGATGTCGAAGTGGTTGGGACGTGATAAAGCAGGCGTTGCCAATGGGCGGCGTGGTGTACATGCAGCACGCAGCCCACCGAAGCATCGGCGGCATAAACGGCCGCATGGGTCATGGACTCCGAACTCGCGTCCAGCGGACCTTCACAGCGCAGACGGTTTGCCGCTGCGTCAACAGAAAGAATGCGGGCATAGTGCCGGCCATCCAGAATGGCCAGCCCCCCGGTCTGAGTTCCGGAGATGATAAAAGGCCGGAAGGCGGCGTGCGCGGGCTGCGCCCCTGTGGGCAGAACCGCGGCTTGCGCGGGCGGGGGGGCTGCGGCGTGCGGCGCGGCGGCCTGCTGAGCCGTGGGCGGCAAGGGCGGTTCCGGCTGCAACCAGCTCACGTTCCCAAACCCGATTCCATCAGCGTACATGCCCACCAAACCTGCCCGGTAAAGAATTTCCCGAACGCGTTCCAGGCCTGCCCAGTCATGCGGCGGCAAGAGCGAAGTGGTTTTTCGCTGCTGAATAAATTTTACGTAGCCTTCGTCGCGCGGCAGGAAATTCGAACTCATCAGCGCTGCATGTTCACACCGTTTTTCCGACTTCACGTCTTTCCGGAAACAAATACAACAATCCCTTCTCCGAAGCCTCGCAAATGCCGCGCTCCGTGATCAGCCCGCTGACCAGCCGGGCAGGGGTTACATCAAAAGCGGGATTCGCTGCCTGGCTGTCAACAGGGCATACCAAAACCTCATCGGGTTGCCCGCTGTTGCGGCTCAGTCCACTTACCCAGCGGACTTCATCGCCATTTCGCTCCTCGATAGGAATTTCTAAAATCCCGTTTGAAAGATTCCAGTCAATCGTGCTTGAGGGAAGGGCTACGTAAAACGGCACACCGTTATCGCGCGCCGCGAGTGCTTTGAGGTACGTGCCGATTTTGTTGGCTACATCGCCGGTGCGGGTGGTGCGGTCCGTTCCCGTGATCACTAAATCCACGCGGCCGTGCTGCATCAGGTGTCCGCCGGCATTGTCGGTAATGAGGGTATGCGGCACGCCGTGACGGCCAAGTTCCCAGGCAGTTAGTTGTGCGCCCTGGTTCCGGGGGCGGGTTTCGTCAACCCAAACATGAACCGGAATTCCTTGGTCCCAGGCCTGGTAGACCGGTGAAGTGGCGGTTCCCCAATCAACAGTAGCCAGCCAACCGGCGTTGCAATGGGTCATGATCTGCACCGGCCGGTCCGGATTTTTCCGGTGGAGATCCCGAATGAGTTCCAGCCCGTGAAGGCCGATGGCGGCGTTGACGTCAACATCTTCATCAGCTATCCGGTTAGCCTCCCCAAGCAATGCCGGAGACAACACAGCCGGCGAAGATGCCATGCGGATCACGCGGCGCTGCCGTTCGAGCGCCCAGGCCAGATTGACTGCAGTAGGCCGGGCACTGTCCAGGTAATCGCAAAGGTCGAGCAGGGAGCCGGCGTTGGGTTGATTCGCTGAGGCTGCACCAAGCCAGACGCCGTAAGCAGCCACCGCGCCGATCAGCGGAGCACCGCGGGTGTGCATATCCCGGATGGCTGTAAAAACCGCTGCGGGTGTTTCCAGTTGTTCGGTGATGAAACGATGGGGAAGATGGCGCTGGTCAATAATCCCAACCCTTGCCGGGTATTCTGAAATCAGCCACACGGAACGGTAATGCGTATCTTTAACTTTCATGATTTTGCCCTTCAAAATTAGGCAATGCACCTGGCAAGCACTGTTAGGACTGATGATCGCGGCCGTTGCTCCTGCCGGTGCGCTGGCTCAGACGGCATCCGCATTGCTTTTTGTTGATTCCGTCACCATCATCGGCGAATTGCGCGAAGGCAAAGTCTTTGACGGTCCGGATCAGGTTGCCAACAACCTTCTTGGCAACACTCTTTTTGACGGCAGCAGCACCGACCGCGAAGCCATGCTCTATTTGATTGGTATTACCGACCCGTTTGGCAAAAAAGATCAGTTTGTTTATTTCGAAGATGGCGAACAGGTCGCCTTTACCATGTCGAAGGGGAGCCTTTTTCTGGGAGAAATCAGCGATCCGGAACTGGAGAAGCTGCTGTCCGTTGTCCCGGCAGCAGATGGCTATTACGAACTGCGCTCCGGCTTGGATAATCAATACCTGGGCACGATCGCCTCGAGCGGTCTGCTTCGGCCAGCCGAACTTTTTGCCTGCCTGCACCGCTATGTGATACACTACGACCTGGATCGCCAGATCAATGCGCAAATCGCTGCCCTCTATCCGGAAATTGCCACCACCTCCGACAGCCTGCCCGCCGGCGGCCGCATGCGGCCTTATTTTGACAGCAACCCCTACTTCGAGTGGGAATGGGACGGCAGGATTCTCAAACCGGTTTGGGGAATCCGCAGTGAAGACGAATGGACTTTTGACGGCAAGTTTGTTCGCCCTCAGTTCGGGCTGGTTTCCCGCCAGGAGTGGGTATGGGATGGAAGCGTATTCAAACCGTACTGGTCACCGGAACCGGGTAACCAGTGGATCTGGGATCGCGGCATTCTCCGCCGGTTCTGGAACGGCAATCCGGATGAAGAATGGCGGCTTGAAGAAGGGATGGTCCGGCCACACTGGAACCCGGATCCCGCACGGACCTGGATCGTGGAGGGAAACTTTCCGCTCCCGCTGATCGCTCTGATCATTTTGGGAGTGGCCGACCGATGAGTTGATTGACAGAAAAATCCTACCCTTCCAAAACGGTTTCACTGGCAAGGCTCCGGTATTCCTGATAGACCTCCGCAATAATTCCATCAGAAATCCCAAACTTCGGAACAATAACCCGGCGTATGTAAGCCCACTGCATCACCCGCAGGAAAATCTCCGCGGCCGGAACAATAACGTCCGCGCGGTCCGGCTTGAGGCCCAGATCGCGAACCCGTTCTCCGTAACTCATGCCGCTGAGGTGTTCATAGGCGGCTCCCACCTGGTCAAGGGTCAGGTAATTCTCCCGGGCCCTGCCGTACACCTTGATCAGCTTATTGATGTTTCCACCGGAGCCAATGGCCGTGATCGGTGGTTTGCGGCCGGGGCGGTTGGTTTCAATCCAGGATTTCATCAAGTGCCAGGTTTCCGGGGCAACCTGATTATTGAGTATTCGCAGGGTGCCAATGGGAAAGGAGTGGCTGGCTAACACCTTGCCCTGGTGGAAATAGACCAGTTCGGTTGAACCGCCACCCACGTCAACATAGAGGTAGTATCGGGTATTGTCGGGATTTTTGGTCCCGAATTCCGAATGAAGAATGACCGCAGCTTCCTTCTGACCACTGATGATTTCGATATTGATATCGGCCTTATGCAGGACTTCAGCCACGGCCGTGTCGCCGTTGGAAGCATCCCGCATGGCCGAAGTCGCGTAAGCCCGGTAGCCCAAAATCCGGTGAACGTCCATCAGCATGCGAAAAGCGTGCATGGTTGTGACCAGATCGTCCACTTTCTCCTGGCTGAAACGCCCGTCCAGAAAAGCCTGCTCACCCAGACGAACCGGAACGCGGTAAAGGGAATCCTTGATAAAAATCGGATCCCCCGCACGTTCAAAAACGTTGGTGATCAGCAGACGAACTGCGTTGGATCCAATATCTATGGCGGCAAATCTCACGATCCGGTTGCGGGAGGTTGTAATGCAGAAATGGGTTGACCTGGCAAAGCTTCATTCATCGCGCTGGTCAGATAGGCCAAATCAGCTTGTCCCTGGTGCAAAAATCGTTCGAAATAAGCGTATTGCATTTTCTGACTGCGCCAGTCCTCTTCCGACCCAGACGTTGACCGGTAAGCATTGATCTGTCCGGCGTCCAGTACCCGGGCTTTGACGTTGTCCTTCCACTGAATTTCCAACACATCGCGAAGTTGATGCTTTAGCGCATGGTCATGTATCGGAACCAGCACTTCCACCCGGTAATCCAGGTTGCGCGTCATCAAATCAGCCGAACCGATACAGTAAAGTGGATCACCTCCGTTACACGCCAGGTAGATCCGGCCGTGTTCGAGGTATTTGTCCACAATGCTGATGATCTCGATGTTTTCGCTTTGCCCTTCCACTCCTGGCACCAGGCTACAGATACCGCGAATGATTAACCGGATCTTTACGCCGGCCTGACTGGCTTCGTAAAGTTTCTTAATCATTTTTTTGTCCACCAGACTGTTCATCTTAAAAAACAACCAGGCCTCCCGGCCTGCGCGGGCGTGGGCAATTTCACGGCTGATCAGCGTATTGAAACGGTTGCGCAGGTAGAAAGGAGCAACCAGTAATTCCTTGTACTTGCTTAAGGAATAATTCCTTTCAAAAAAGTTGAA
>JANNSM010000113.1:0-16355 GCA_031402635.1 Bacteroidota bacterium
GCTGCCGGTTCTGCGGAAAGTCTTTCCTCCGCATTGCGAGCGCAAGACGTAAAGGTAAACACCAAGCGGTTGCTTTATTCCCCGGTAAGTTCCATCCCAGCCGGTCTCTGGATCCGATGCGCTGAAAAGAGACTGACCCCAGCGGTTGAATACATCCAGACCGCCAAAAATATTGTCGCCGGTGTTGCGGGTGCGGAACACATCGTTGAGCCCGTCGCCATCCGGGGTAAAGGCATTGGGCATCACAAAACTGTTGCAGACCGGAAGCACTTGGAGCAAAAGGGAATCAAACCGTCCGCAGCCGTTTTCGCCGGTGACAAAAACGGTGTACCACGTGGTTTCAGAAGGATTGGCCACCGGCGCCGCAATGCCCGGATCGCTCAGGCTATCGGCGGGAAACCAGGCGTAATTAGCGCCTCCGGTGGCGAACAACTGAACGGCATCCCCTTTGAAAATGGTGGTATCCGGCCAGGCGCGGGTTATCGGGGCCGGCAAAATCCAAACGGTGGTGCCTGCGGTATCGGTTGTGCAGCCATCAGATACTTCCACAATAAATGTTGTGGTTGTGGTTGGGCTTGCGACTGGATTAAAGACGCTGGCATCGTTTAGACTGCCTGGCGGTTGCCAGGAATAAAAAAATCCGCCTCCCGCCTGAAGCGGGTAACTATCCCCTTCGCAGAGGGTATCTCCGGGAAGAATTTCAGCCACCACCGGCGGTCTTATGATCACGTCCAGCAGCGTATCGGAAAAACAACCGTTGGCCGCGCCCACAAGCAGTTGCAACACGTAGTTTCCGGTAGCGGAGTAGGTGTGGGAAACGGGGTTGCCGGTGGCGGTAAACCCATCGCCAAAATCCCAGAACCAACTGTTGATGGTTGATAAAACCACCGTTGCGCTGTCGCTGAATAGCGAGGGCTGGTTGAGGCAGGTCAGCCCCTCGTTGAGATTGATTTCCGGCGCATGGGGAATAGATACCGTTCGCGTGGCGGAGTCCTCGCAACCGAAGGAGCTGGTGGCGAAAAGCGTTACGGTGTAGGTTCCGCCTTCGGCGTAACTGCGGCTCGGCTCCGGCAGGTGGGTGCGACCACCATCGCCGAATTCCCAGAGCCAGGTAGCCACGGAGCCGAAACCGAATTCGCTCTGATCAATAAAATAGGTCGGCTCGCCGGGGCACGCGGGCAGGATATCAAAATCCGCTTCGGCACCGGGATAAATCGCAACGATGGCCGTGGTGGTATCCGCGCAGAAATTGCCCGGCTCCGCCACCAGAGTCACCACATAGGTTCCGGTATCCGGAAAAGTAAACGTAGGGAATTTTACGGTGCTGGTTCCTCCGGCCACGCCGAAGTCCCAGAAGAAGTTAGATGAACCCGAGCTGGTATTATTAAAGCTGATGGTGAAATCGGCGCAATTGATCACATTGGCGGTAGTTGCGGCAACGATGGAGCGATCACAACTGGTGACATTGAACTGAAAGTCGCGGTAGTGGATACCGAGCAGCTCGCCGCCGCGGAACTCCTTAACACAAATTCCCACCACGTACTGCCCTTCTTCCGAAGGCGTTCCCATCAGCAAACCGCTGACCGGATCAATTGCCAGATCGCCATCGAGGGGAAAGATGGCCGAGTATGGCGGGGCATAAGAAATTCCACCGTAGGGCGGAGGGCCCGGGTCCGTGGGGCAACCGCCGCTGGCCAGCGGTCCCGGCTGCGGGCAATCGGGGCTGGCTCCTTCAAATGGCCGGCATAATTCATACACCAGGGCATCACCGTCAGGGTCAGTTGCCGAATGGTCAAAATCAATGGGTTCGTCCCGGCAAATCACCAGGGGCGGAAAATTGGTGAACCGGGGACTGCTGTTTACAGTAGAACCCGGATCGGGTACAAAGGCCACGTAGCTGGAACCGGTATTGCCGGGATCAATCAGATTCAGCACCGTATTGTTGCGGCAACACCGCTGGTAAACGAGGTTGTAACCTCCGGTCAGCGGCGCGAGGTTGATGATCGTGACGTATTCCGCCTTTTCGACACAGATCACCGGCGGGTCATCGAGGCAGGGATCACTTAAATCGGGGCTGATGTCAACAAAGCCCGGGAGGGGGATGGTGCGCACGGTGACCAGTACACCCGTGGCGGCTTCATAAACGAAAATGGCCAGAGGATCATCAAAGAGGGCCCCGCCGCCACCGCAATCGCGGTAAAGCTCCAGCTTGATGCGATAGTTGTTTGCGCCCAGCGAAGTATAGGTCAACTCACCGCCGATAATGTGGGCGGCGCGGCCGGAACTTGCCGATAGCATGGCTCCGGTCAACAGGAGGCTACATACAAAAAGACGCATGGGAGAGGCGGAGCAGTGGTTCCCACCGGGTGGAGCACTGTCTTTAAAGATAGGGACAATGCCTTCACGTAAAGTACACAACCGAAGAAAACGCTAATTTCAGACTCTTTTTCCAAGGCATAGGGTCTCAATTTCTGTTAAATGACACGGGCATGATACGAATCCGTTCAAGGGTAGCGGCCTCAATATTTGGGATTTTAGGATTGGCGACAAATCAGGGAATTTCCGCCCAGATCACGTTTACTGCAAACGGGGTGCGCGATGAGCACAGCGATCTGCACGCGTTTGAGCATGCCACCATTGTGGTTTCTCCGGAAATTACCCTGGAAGACGCCACCCTCGTGATCCGGGACGGCTTCATCATTTCTGTTGGAAAGACGGTGACTATTCCGGCGGACGCGGTGCGCCACAACTGCCGCGGGCAGTTTCTCTACCCTTCGTTTGTTGACCTTTTCAGCGGGTACGGCATTGCGGAAAAGAAACCGCTGGAGCGGAATACGCAGCAAGAAGCGCTGAATACCGCGCGAACCGGGGCTTGGGCCTGGAACGAAGCGCTCTTGCCGGAATTTGATGCCGCTGCGGCATTCTCCGGTGATGACAACGTTGCTAAGCCTATGCGGGCTGCGGGATTTGGCACCGTGCTGACCCATCGCCGTGACGGCATTGCACAGGGAACGGGGGCATTGGTTTTGTTGACCGGTACCGGTCAGGAACACCAGGCTATCGTGAAGGAGCGATCTGCTGCATTTTATTCATTTCGAAAAGGCAGCTCAACCCAGAACTATCCGTCAAGCCAGATGGGGGCTATAGCCCTGCTGCGGCAAACTTACCTTGACGGAGCGTGGTACGCCCGTCAGCCTTTGCCCCGCAAAGAGGTCAACCTAAGCCTTGAAGCGTGGAACACGCTGCAAACCCTTCCGGCATTCTTTGAACCCGGAGATCACTATTCGACGTTGAGGGCGGCCAGGATCGGGCAGGAGTTTGGTGTTAGCTATACCATTTTGGGCAACGGCACCGAGTACCGCAGCCTGCGTGAAATCAAGGCCGCCGGACTTTCGGTGGTCATTCCCCTGAATTTTCCGGCGCCTTACCAGGTCAACGACCCGCTGGATGCCGATCTGATTTCGTACCCGGAAATGCTTCATTGGGAAATGGCCCCGGCCAATCCCGCTTTGCTCAGCGCGGCGGGTATTCCCATTGCGCTGACCACATTCGGGCTAGAAAAACCGGATCTTTTCGGCGAGGCCATTCAGAAAGCCCTGCTGCACGGCCTGACCGAAAAAGCGGCGCTGGCCGCTCTGACCACGGTGCCGGCGCAGCTCGCCGGTGTTTCTGACCAACTCGGCACACTGGAGGTCGGCAAAAGAGCGAACGTGTTGCGCTGTTCCGGAAAACTCTGGGACAAGGAAACCCGCCTGCTGGAAAACTGGGTCGGGGGTGAGCGCTTTATCCTGGACTGGGCAGAAGCCCCGGATCACCGCGGTGTTTACCAGTTAACAGCCGCCGGACAAACCTATACGCTCGATGTTGGCGGCAATCTCCATTCGCCCGTTTTTACCGTCAAATACGATTCCGCTGAACTGGAGAATGAAGCCGCCGTTGACCGCGAAAGGCTGAGCCTGCTGATTCACCACGGTGATCGCCACCTGCGGCTCAGCGGCTGGTGGCTGGACAGCCAGATCTCCGGCGTGGGACAAAATCAGGACGGGGAATGGCTGAAATGGTCAGCCGTAAAAACCGGAGACTACATCGCCAAGCCCGATACGGCTAAGATTCCGGAGACCAAAATCATCAATCCGGCAACCATTCCGCAACCCTTTCAGGCTTATGGCCGCACCTCGCCGCCGGCTCAGGAGGAAGTGCTTTTTATCAATGCAACGGTGTGGACCAACGGCAAAGAAGGGGTGATCGAAGGGGCGGATGTGCTGATTAAGAACGGCAAGATTGCCAGGGTGGGCAAGAACCTGAAAGCGCCGGATGCCCGCATCGTAGATGCCACGGGCAAACACCTCACCGCCGGCATCATTGACGAGCATTCTCACATTGCCATTAGTGATGGGGTCAACGAAGGAACCCAGGCAAGCTCCGCTGAAGTGCGCATCGGCGATGTAGTGGACCCATCGGACGTTGATATCTATCGCCAGTTATCCGGCGGCGTGGTGGCCGCCCAGTTGCTGCACGGCTCAGCCAATCCAATCGGGGGGCAGAGCGCTCTGATCAAACTGCGCTGGGGGGCTTCGCCGGAGCAAATGAAAATCGAAGGGGCGGATGGCTTTATCAAGTTTGCGCTGGGTGAAAACGTCAAGCAATCCAACTGGGGCGACCAGAATACGACCCGCTTTCCGCAAACCCGGATGGGCGTTGAGCAGGTGTATGAAGACTTTTTTACCCGGGCCCGTGAATACGGAAAACGCAAAGCTGCCGGCGATCCAACGCTGAGACCCGACCTGGATCTGGAAGCGCTGCTGGAAGTGCTCAACAAGGAGCGCTTCGTGACCTGCCACAGCTATGTGCAGAGCGAGATCAACATGCTGATGAAGCTCGCGGAAAGTTTTGGTTTCCGGATCAACACCTTCACCCATATTCTGGAAGGTTACAAAGTGGCGGACAAGATGAAGGAACACGGAGCCGGTGCTTCCTCCTTTGCCGACTGGTGGGCTTACAAGTACGAAGTGATTGATGCCATTCCCTACAACGCGGCAATTTTGCAGCGCATGGGGGTGGTTACCGCCATCAATTCTGACGATTCGGAAATGGGCCGCCGCCTGAACGAGGAAGCCGCCAAGGCGGTGAAATACGGCGGCATTGCCGAGGAAGATGCACTCAAGATGGTAACCCTGAATCCGGCCAAACTGCTTCACCTCGACGACCGGATGGGCAGCGTTGAACCGGGTAAAGATGCCGATATCGTCTTGTGGACCGACAACCCGCTTTCGATTTATACCCGTGCCGAACAGACCTGGATTGACGGTCGCTGTTATTACAGCCTTGATGACAATACCGCGGCACTTAAAACCCTGGTGGAAGAGCGCAATCGCCTGACCCTGCTGATGATGCACAAAGCAGCTGAAGGCGGACCGACCCGCGAGCCAATTCCAGAAAACGAACACAATTACCACTGCGATGATATTCAGGACGAATGCGCAGGCAATTAACTTTCCAGTGATGAAGGCAAAGTCTAACCTGCTGATTTTTGTGCTGGCGCTGTTTGCCCTGACCCCGGCTTCGGGACAGGTCCGGTTGAAACCCGGCGAAGCAAATACCAAAAGAATTCTTCTGTTGGGAGCAACAGCTCACCTCGGCAACGGCCAGGTCATCCCAACCAGCGCTGTGTCATTCAGCAATGGGAAGTTCGGCCTTGTGGCGGACGCCAGGCTCATCCGCATTAACCCTGCGGAATTTGACACCATTATTGACGTTTCCGGCAAGCACCTTTACCCGGGTTTTATCGCTTTTGGTTCAACCATTGGGTTGCGCGAGATCAGCGCCGTCAGACCTACGCTGGACGATACGGAAGTGGGCGATTACAAACCCCATGTCCGCTCAGCCACTTCGTTTAATACCGATTCGCGCGTTATCCCCACCCTGCGCAGCAACGGCATCCTGATGGCCCAGGTGGTGCCTCAGGGTGGCACCATCAGCGGCACTTCTTCGATTCTTTATCTGGACGGATGGAACTGGGAAGATGCTTTGGTGGTGGAAGACGATGCCATCCATTTGCAGTGGGCTCAAATTATGTCGCGGCCGGGATGGTGGGTCGAAAATGCGCGGGTGGCCAAAAACGAATCTTATCACGCCAATGTGGATGCGCTTTATGCCTACTTCAGCGAAGCGAAAGCTTATGCACAAAACCCTTCGCCCGAGCCCCGAAATCTGGGCTTTGAATCCATGAAGGGCGTTTTTGACGGGAAAAAGAAAGTGTTTATCCGCTGCTACGAAGCCAAAGAGATTGCCGAAGCCATCCGGTTCGGCGAGGCCTTTGGTCTCGATTACGCCCTCGTGGATGCCGGCCAGGCCTGGCAGGTAACGGATCTACTCAAACAATTCGATGTCGCCGTGGTGTTAGAACAGACCCATCGCCTTCCGCCCTATGGCCACAGCGATATTAGCCAGCCGTATAAAACGCCCTCCATCCTGGCGGCTGCCGGAATAAAATTTGGAATCACCGAGGGCTCTAATGGCGATGCTTTCTGGGATTTCCGCAACCTGCCTTATCAGGCCGGAAAAGCGGTAACCTATGGGCTGGATCCGGAGCTGGCCGTGGCCAGCATCACCGGCAACCTGGCAGAAATTCTGGGCATCGGGAAACGTTGCGGCACCCTGACGCCCGAACTGGAAGCCACCTTTTTTCTTTCTGAAGGCGACATGCTGGATATGCGAACCAGCAACATACTTCGCGCCTGGATTCAGGGTCAGGAAGTCAACCTGGACGATTCCCAAAAACAGCTTTACCGGCTGTACATGGACAAATACGGCCTGAGCGAATAGTCTTTTGAATGAACGATTTTCCTGGTTGGGATGATTGACTGCTTTTGAGCAACGCATTTCCGGCTGAATAAATCCTCTTACCCCTGTCGCGAATAACCATCACGGTCAACCCCTGGCACCGACTGACGCCGGACGCGGTAGAAGCATTCCTTCGCCTGAGACAGGATGTTTTTATTATTGAACAGGATTGCCCCTATCCCGATATTGATGGCTGGGATCCCAAAGCCTGGCATCTCTGCGGTTTTCAGGGCGAAACGCTGACCGCTTATTGCCGGGTGTTTGCGGCAGGAGTGATGCCTCCTTTGCACGGGTATCAGGTTCCCGATGATGGCATGAGCGCACGGATTGGCCGGATCGTCACGAACCCGCGATATCGGAGCCAGGGCCTGGCGGCTGACCTGATGAAGCGGGCGCTCCTGTTTATCCGGGAAGAAGGGCTTGGGCGCAACGTCAGGATCGCCGCACAACGGCACCTTTCGAACTATTACACGGGTTTGGGATTTCAGGAAATCGGGGACCCGTATGTGGAAGACGGAATTGCACACGCCGATATGATGCTGGTGCTTTAACCGCCAACTCCCGCCGAATAACGCGAATTTTGCCACCCGGCAAATGACCAAGTCAAAACTCAGCAAGTTTGCGGAACTGGAAGACCTGCCCAACGTCTTTCAGAACTGGAATTACCTGGACCCGCAGTTGCTGGCTTGCGGCAAGCGTCCGGTGGAAATGCGCGGTGCATGGAACAGGGACCATTTTGCGCTGAAGCAACCGATCACGCTGGAACTGGCTTGTGGCCGGGGCGAATACACGGTCGGGCTGGCGAGGCGTTACCCGCACCGCAACTTCATCGGGGTTGATATCAAAGGCAACCGCATCTGGTCGGGCGCAAGCGAAGCCCTGGAGGAAAGGCTGGGCAATGCCGCCTTTTTGCGCACTGACATCACCATCCTGGACCGCTTCATCGGCGACGGAGAGGTTGCCGAAATCTGGATCACGTTTCCCGATCCTTATCTGCGCGAAGGCAAATCGCGCAAGCGCCTGACCGCCCATCGCTTTTTGAATTTGTACCGCAAAGTCGGCGTGTCGGGCTTACCGGTCCACCTGAAAACAGATTCCACAGAACTTTACGAATTCAGCGTGGAGTCAGCAGAAAGCTTTGGTGCGAGCATCGAATGTGCGGTTGCGGATATTGATGCCGCAGGGCTGCCTGTTGATGAGCTGGAAATTCCCACGTACTACGAGCGCATGCACCGCGACCTGGGCAAAGCCATCAAGTACCTGCGGTTCAGGTTGTAGGTTGGGGCGTGGTGGTGCGGGCTACATAAGCCGCGTTCAGACAACTGGTGGTGCGGAGCGAGCCGGCGCGGGCTGTAAAAGCCGTGGTCGGACAACCGGTGGTGCGGACGCAGTTACTGCGCCGGGGCGGCTTCGGCCAGCGTGACTTTGCGCTCCACGGGGTTGAACGGGCTGGCCACCAATTGACCCTGGGCATTCAGCAATTCGAGCTTGACGGTTGCTTCGCCCAACGGAAGCCCTTCGACCACATAAGGAACCCAATCGGTGAGCATGAAGTCGGTGCCGTTGATGGTTGCGCGAACCTTAAAGCCATCCGGGGAAAGGGTGCAGTTAACCAGGTAAAAGTCCAGCAACAAACGACCGGTTTCTGCCGGTCCGGTGTAGGTGCCTTTGGGCCGGCTGTAAAACATGTGCGGAGCGGAAAGATCAGCCTGCGGTGTAACGGTTTTTCCCACGTTAAACTGGATCAGTTCAAACGCGCCGGGTGCTTTGACGCTTTCGTGATAAGAACGGGAAAGGAAGGACAGCAGAACGTAATGCCCTTCTTTCAGTTCCGCCTCGAAACCCGGATCGTAATGCGCCATGTACGGCTCATTGTTCAGAATGGCGTGGACATGCTGCCCCATGGCCGAGTTAGCAAGACCCTTGTTGGCGGCGTCGGTGGTCTGCGAGTCGAGCGAATAATTTTTCACATCATAGCGAAAAACCACTTTGCCGGGTTTGACCATTTCTCCGGTTTTAGGTTGCAGCGTTTTGAGGCTGGCACCGGGAAACTGTGGGGAACCACTGAGCTTGGTCAACGTGAGGCCGCCTTTGTTCATCACATTGGGATCGGCCACCGGAACTTCGGTGATGACTGCTTCTACAGGTTCTTTGGTGCCGCTTTGGCACGAAGAAAAATAAAGCACCGGCGTGAGCAGTGCAAAAAAATAAAGCGTGCGCATAGCAGAAAATTTAGGCGGATTTGCCTTAGCAAAGATACCGGAAAGGCGCAGCAAATAGCGATTTATGTTAACGTGTTTCGAGCAGTGTAAAAAGCTCATCCAACTCTTCAAACAACTTCAATCCCGGCTTTAACTCCACTCCACCGCGCAGGTTAAGACCGGCTGGCTTTAGCCGTTCAAGCATGTGGCTTACCTGTGCGGCGGTTTGACAATGATCCAGCCAAACCGGAGCAAACACCGCCAGCCGTCTAACGGCCTGTTCCAGGTCCGGGGTGTTGATTGCGCTCAGGATTACCCCTTCTGTTTGGGGGGGAAGCGAAGACAACTCGGTATCGGATTCGGTTCCAGCAACACGTACAAAGAGCGGCAGGGTGGGCAGTCGGGGGGGGATTTCGCCGAGCACCAGCTCGAGGGCATCCAACCCGACAAAGTCTGCGATGGCCTGGATATTGTCAGCGTCCTGGTTGCGAAATTCGCCGATGTAACGCGGGCCGTGCAGCCAGCTTTTGATTTCTGCGGCTTGTGCGGGTTGGAGGTATTCCGACGAAAGGGGATCAAAACAAAAGCCTATCCAGTCCACACCAAAAGCGGCAAAGTAGCGCGCATCCGTCAGGTTGGTGATGGAACCGGCTTTGAGGGAAAGCATGTGTATATTTTTTATTAATACGATATTAAACAACCTAAATAAAATTATTGCTTGTAAAAAACGAGTCTAAATTCATAAAAATATTGGAGACCTTGAAAAGGTGCCCTTTACCACAGTCAGGGTGTCAGGCTAGATTTGTGGATGGAACTTTCAGTACTATTTGCAACTGCAATTTTCTCAAGTTCCAGTATCTTCCATACATGACTTCGTTCAATCCAATTATTATAGTTGAAATGAATAATCCATGGAGGCAAACTACCATAAACGGTCTTATAGGAATATCCAGGATAATTAGCTTCATTTAGAAAATTTCTTTCAAGCAACAGGACAGATTGTTGATTGCTGACTTTTAAATAATCCAATATTTCTGATTCGTTTTTAAAATTTAAACAATTTATATTCTTAGACCTATAAAAATTAACATTGAGGCCCACCAATTCGTAAGCACTTTCTTCTTTACATAATAATATCACTTCTCTATCTAAAGAGATGCTGTATAAATATTTATAAAATCCAATTACAGATTTTGCAGGAGTAAAAATTACAAAGGCTAACATAATTAAATTCAATATAATAGAAAATCCAACTATTGCTTTGAATACCTTGTTTATTTGATACCTGAGAGCAATGAATTCCATGCCAACCGCGACCACATAAATAAAACAAAATGCCACTGGAAAGAGAAACCTTAACTCCTTATGGCCAATCATATAGTGACCAAGTAGAAAAAAAACCAGAATCCACGCAAATAGGCTTTTCGGACTTTTAAACAACCCGATAAAGAACAACAACAGTAAAATTATGCTAATAGGAGGAACTGCCTTTAAGATGAAAAAAACAAGATAATACCACCATGCCTGAGTTCCCCAACTCGGAGCATTATCTTCTACTATGTTGACCATGAAATAATTCACAGGTGTTATTACAAATTCACCATAGAACCAATAATCTATACCAACGCAGAATGAAGCCGAAAGAAATCCTGATAATGTTAAAATAAGGACATTCTTCCAATGAATTTTCTCTATCAATATTATCCATAAACCAAGACCCAGTATAGCGAAACCCATTTGAAACCGGAAAAAAAATGAGAACCCCAATAACAGTCCAGCAAAGGCCAAGTACAATAGATTATTACCTGCTTCGTCATTTTTAAATCGGATGATAAAATAAACTGCACTCAGAAATGTTAATGCAGAGAAATTCTCTGAAGAGAATCTGACATTGAGGAAAGGAACAAACCATAAAAAAAAGCTTAAAATTAAAAACCACTTCTTTCCGCTTTTCGATGAAAATTGATTCAGCAATTGCAGACAAATACTGCTTATAATAAACCATGAAAACAAAGCGCTCATCAATCGGAGAGCAAAAGAATAAGTAAACGGATTATTAATTCCTATAAAATTCAAAAATTTTATAATTACAATACCTATTGAGGGTTGTAAAGCAGGACGCATTTTCTCGTTGAACTCCCATGGTAAGTCAGAAGCAGAGGAATTCCCGAGTTTGTAATTACAAAATTCTAAAATTTGGAAATGTTCATCAGGGTGATAATATCCTGAACTAAATACTGATGCAGTAATAAAAACCAATAAACCTAAAATAAAAATATACCGATAAGGTGAGGTAAATATTGGCTTCATTTATTAAAGGTGAGGTTTCCACAGAAATTGAGATGGTAAGCTAAGTGCAATTTTCTTTCTTGCCCTCATGGCAACATCAAAAGATAATTGCGATACCAGTTTCAAGGTAAAGGCGTTTGAACTAAATGGAAAAAGAACAAAAAAGGTCATTGATGTTACACCATGCTATTTAGCAAGAACCTGTTCCTTCACCTGACTTTAAAAGTTTGACTGATAGCCTGGCAGTTCTAAAAAATAAAGACGAGTTTGGATTAACAATGTCATAAGTGTTTCCTGGTGAAACAACATTCGTCGGATACACGGGATCTAAACCAATGAATATTGAATAGGAACTAACTTTCCCTATTCCCCCATACCTGCGCAAGGAAACCCGAAAACTTGCCACAAGGCAAGAAGGCCTTAATCCCCACCCCATGCCCACTGACTATTCTTTCTTTGAAGATGTTTTTGCCGTGGTCAGGCTAATTCCCCGGGGAAGAGTGACCAGCTACGGCGCTATTGCCCGATATCTTGGCACCGGAAGTTCGGCGCGAATGGTGGGCTGGGCTATGAATGCCAGCCATTCCAGCGATCCCGGACTACCGGCTCACCGGGTCTTGAATCGCAATGGATTGCTGACTGGCAAGCACCATTTTGGCGCTCCCGATCAAATGCAGAAATTGCTGGAAGAGGAAGGTGTGGAAATTGAAAACGATCAGGTGAAGGATTTTCCAGCGCGTTATTGGGATCCGAATAAAGAACTGAACCTGGAACGGTAGGAGAAACTACCAGCTCCCGCTGGAAACCCAACCAGCTCCCGCCAGAACTACCAGCTCCCGCTGGAACCCCCACCCCCGAATCCCCCACCCCCAAAGCCCCCGAACCCGCCACCACCGCCGCCGCCCCCGAAGCCACCACCGCCGCCAAAGCCGCCACCAAAACCGCCGAATCCCCCGCCCATACCCCCGCGCCCCCAACTGCCGCGGTGCGAAGTCCAGCCGCCACCGGTATAGGTGGTCATGTGCTGCACTTTCGACACGAAAAAGACGAAAACAAGGATGATGACGACCATAATGGCCAAAACAATCAACAGCGGAACCGGGCTTTCGTCATCATCAGCCGGATCGTACTGCCCGGCAGCGAGTTGGATAATGGCATCGGTGCCCCGGTCAAGCCCATCGTAGTAACGGCCTTCCTTGAATGCCGGGATGATAATATTATCAATGATGCGGCCAGACATGGCGGCATCCAGGTGTATGAGCATCCCGCGGCCCGATTGGATAGAAAGATCTCCGGCCGTGGAGCCACGCCGCGGTTTGATGGCAATCACCACGCCGTTGTCCTGGCCTTCCTGCCCAACTCCCCAGGATTCACCGAGTTGCGCACCGAATTGCCAGGCCGGCATGCCGCAACAATCCGGGTGAATGACGATGACAATTTGCACGGAGGTAGTATCATCCTCCGCAATGAGTTTGCTTTCCAGGGCGGCTTCTTCTTCGGCGCTGAGCATGGGGGCATCGCCGTACTGGTGCACCAGGCCTTCGGTTTTTGCCGGGCGGGCCGGTGGGCAGGGCTCCTGCGAAAAGGCGGCGGCACTGAACAAAACCAGCAATACGGAAAGCAGCCATTCGAACCGGATACGACCGGACCACTTGGATTTCAGGGCCGCGTTGCGCGGAAAAAATCCGGGCAACTCTTTCTCAACCGCATGACTGCGGCGGGAAAAACGAAATGGCGGAAATTCAGATTCAGTCCCCAATGGAGAGTTCATCGCTGAGTTCATTGCGGTCGCGGGCGCCGCCGTAGGGAAAATGTTGCCGAAGCAGGCCGCCTGCTTCCTTCACCGCCGTGCAGAGTCCGTCGGCAAAGCGGCCCTGGCGAAAATCGGATTCCATCCCGGCTTTGAGCTGGTCCCAAAATCCGGCGGGCACCGCGGCGTCAATTCCGCTATCTCCGAGCACGGCAAAGCGCCGGTCCTGGACGGCCAGGTAAAAGAGGACCCCGTTTCGCGCATCGGTCCGGATCATCCCAAGCTCCTCAAAAAGTTCGGATGCCCGTTTCATCGGATCGCCGTCCACACAGTTGTCTTCCAGGTGAACGCGGATTTCGCCGGAAGTCAGCTTCTCGGATTCGCGGATGGCCGCAACGATGCGTTCATCGTCCGCTTTGGAAAAAAAATTACCGGCGTGGCTCATGGTGTAAAGGCTTGGCCGGGTTATTCAAAACTTACCTCGGGTGCATTTTCTGCACCGGCTTCGGCTTCAAACAAGCTGCGCTGGGCAAATCCAAAGATTCCGGCAAAGATGTTATTGGGAAACTGGCGGATATACTTGTTGTAAACCGTGGTGGTATTGTTAAAGTTGTCCCGCTCAAACTTGATTTGGTTTTCGGTACTGGCCAATTCGTGTTGCAGATCAGCGAAGCGGGCATCCGCTTTGAGTTCCGGGTAGCGCTCCACGGTGACGAGCAGTCGCTGCAATGCGCCGGACAACTGGCCCTGGGCCTGCTGGAACTGGCTGAACGCTTCAGGCGTGAGGTTGGCCGGGTCAATATTCAGGTTGGTGACCTGCTGGCGGGCTTCAATGACTTTGGTGAGGGTTTCCTGTTCAAAATCCGCATACCCTTTGACCGTGGCGACCAGGTTGGGAATCAGATCCGCGCGCCGTTGGTAGGCGGTCTGTACCTTGCTCCAGGAATTCTGCACTTCCGTATCCAGGTCAATGATCCGGTTGTACTTTCCAACGCCGGTGAAAATCAGAATGCCGATTACACCAACGGCGACCAGGATCAGGATCAGGTTTCTATTGTTCATTTGTTTGAGTCCGGTTTGCCAACGGACTCGGTGAAATTACCCATTGTTGATGATTTCATGTATTTGGTTCGAAAGGGCGGAGCGGCAATTTGGCTAAATTAGACGCCCGTATTCCACCGCAATCCCAATTCGCCATGAATCAAGAAGTTGAAGCGTTCAATGCTTACCGCAGCCGGATGAACGAGAAAATGACGGCACAGGGCAACAAGGTGCTCAACCGCCTTTTCAACCTGGACACTAACACCTACGCCGACGGCGCGCTGTCATCGTCAACCAAGGAAATGCTCGGCCTGGTGGCCTCGATGGTGCTGCGCTGCGACGATTGTATCAAATACCACCTGGGCAAGTGCCACGAACAGGGCGTAACCACGGAGCAGATGATGGAAATTTTTGCCGTCGCCAATATCGTTGGGGGCACCATTGTGATTCCGCATACCCGGCGGGCGCTGGAATACTGGGAAGCGCTCTACGAAAGCTGAGAATTTTTGGCCCCAAAAGCCAAAAAATTCCCAAGCCTGCGCCCGACCGGCAAATTTCTTCGACCTGATTTTGAATTGAATCCAACACGCTCATGGCCCGCAACAACCGCTTGTTTCTACTCGATGCCTTCGCGCTGATTTATCGGGCGCATTTTGGATTTGTGCGCAACCCGCTGATCAATTCCAAGGGAATGAACGTCTCGGCCATTCAGGGTTTTGTCACCACCCTGCTGGACCTGATGAAGCGCGAGGAGCCCAGCCACCTGGCCGTGTTTTTTGACCTTGGCGCGACCAACCGGGAGGCTGAGCATAGTTTTTACAAGGCCAACCGCCAGGAAACGCCGGAAGACATTCAGATTGCCGTTCCCATCATCAAAGACATCCTGGCTGCTTTTCACATCCCGGTGGTTGAGTTAGAGGGTTTCGAGGCGGACGACCTGATCGGTACGATAGCCAAAAAGGCCGAGCGGCAGGGCTACCAGGTTTATATGGTCACGCCCGACAAAGATTACGGGCAGCTCATCAGTCCGAACATTTTTATGTACAAGCCGCCGTTTATGGGCAACCCGCATGAAATTTTGGGCGTGCCGGAGATCCTGGAAAAATGGCAGATCAAGGATCCTGAACAGGTGATTGATATTCTGGCGCTCATGGGCGATTCGGTGGACAATATTCCCGGTATTCCAAAAGTGGGTCCCAAAACGGCCATGAAGCTCATCGGCGAATACGGCAGCTTCGAGGCCGTGCTGGCCGATGCGCCCAACATCAAAGGCAAGCTGGGCGAAAACCTGGTGGAGTTTGCCGAGCAGGGTCGCATTTCGAAAATGCTCGCCACCATCGTGCTGGATGCGCCGATTGAATTTGACGAAGACGATTACCTGATTGAAGAGCCGGACCGAGAAAAGCTTGGGGAAATTTTCACCGAACTTGAATTTCGTACGCTGGGCCGCCGCATTCTGGGCGACGATTTCTCAGTGAACTCCGGGGGCCGGGGCAGTGCTGCGGGAAGCGCGGGCGCAGCGGCCGGGTCAGGCTCCGCGGCGGGCGCGGGCGGGGAGGCCGGGTCAGGCTCCGCGGCGGGCGCGGGCGGGGCCCGTTCCATCAACCCGCGGGCTTTTCAGACGGCAGACGCAGCCAGCCACAACACCCAACTGAACTTGTTCGGAGAGCCGGTCAACACCTCTCAGACCGTTTCACGCCCCACGACCACTTTCGCGGCCCATGTTGAAGGCGGCAAACACCTCCGCAATACGGAGCATCATTATCACCTTGCCGAAACCCCCGAAAAAAGAGCGGCGCTGGCAGCAGCGCTTAACCAACAGTCCATCTTCTGCCTGGACACCGAAACCACCGGCACAAATCCAAACCTTGCCGAAATAGTGGGCATGAGTTTCAGTTGGAAAACGGGCGAAGGCTGGTATGTACCGATCCCCGCCGGCATGGAAAAAGCCAAAGCCATTCTCGCAGAATTTTCCGGACCACTGCTCAATGAAAACATTACCAAGGTTGGCCAAAACCTAAAATATGATTTGCTGATCCTTCGCTGGCACGGGGCGGAGGTAGCCGGACCGCTTCGCGACACCATGATTGCGCATTATTTGCTGGAGCCTGAAAAGCGGCATAAAATGGATTACCTCGCGGAGAGCTACCTCGGCTATTCGCCCAAGCCGATTGAAGAGCTGATCGGAAAACGCGGCAAGGGCCAGCTTTCCATGCGCGATGTTGACGTGA
>JANNSM010000114.1:0-3696 GCA_031402635.1 Bacteroidota bacterium
CATCGTCTTCGTAGAGAATATCCAGATCCATAGCCTCGGCCTGCATCGGCCCCTCCTCGTGAAAGCGGGGCAAGGCCAAACTGACCCGGTCGCCGGGTTTGACCTTGTAATTGACTTTTACCGGCAGGTCGTTAACCTTGAGCAACCCGGCATCCGCTGCCTGGCGGATCCGGCTGCGGCTGATTTTTTCAATACGTCCGGTCAGAAATACATCAATGCGCAACGGCTCCTGCCCGGGATCAATGATAAATGCAAGGTCTTCGTAGCGAAGTGGCGCCCGTGATTCATCCACTGGATTTGCGGCGCTGATATCCTTCTTTTTTTTTGACTTCAAGTAATTTATAAAACTTTTAAAATCAGATTTTTATAATCTCCTGATTGAAGATAAGATTTATGTCGAAAAGGTCGCCGAACGCCTCCAGCCAGCGCTGCAAAACCACCTCTTCATCGAGGTCGTGGCCGAGTTCGGCAGCCATGGAAGTCACCGCTTTGTCGGTGATTCCGCAGGGTACGATATAGCCGAACCGGCTCAGGTCAGTGTTAATGTTCAGCGCAAAACCGTGCATGGTCACCCAGCGCCCTGCCCGGATGCCAATGGCGCAGATCTTGCGCGCCTTGAAAGGGTTATTCGCATCCAGCCATACGCCGGTGGCCCCGGGCAATCGCTCCCCGGCAAGCCCATATCCAGCTAAAACCCGGATAACGGTCTCTTCCAAAAGTCGCAGGTAGCGACCAATGTCGGTAAAAAAACAATCCAGGTCCAGAATCGGGTATCCGACAAGTTGTCCCGGTCCGTGAAAGGTAATGTCACCTCCCCGGTTGATCCGGAAAAAATCAATGCCTTCATCGGCCATGCGCTCCTCAGAAATCAGCAGATTCCCGGAAGCGCCATTTCGACCGAGGGTAAAAACATCCGGATGGTGGCCAAGCAACAGGTAATGCAATCCCCGCGTGTGTGGCTGCCCGGTATCGCGCCGTGTCATTTTGGCGGCAACCACATCTTTGAACAGCCGCTCCTGCAATTCCCAGGCTTCGCGGTAGGGCATTTCACCCATACCCGCCCATTGCACCGTTTCCCGGGCCGCTGAAGGAGTTGCCGGAGTTGGATTTGCCGTTGGGGTTTCTGATTTCAGGTGATTCACGGCTTTGTATTGTCCCGCATTCCCGCGAATTGCCGCTTTGGATCAGGGCAATTTTGCGAGTTCTACTTTGAGCCGATCTATTACGGCAATTTCCACCGGATCAACCTGGCGAAGCGAAGCCAGTTCAACGGAAAGCCAGTCTCCGGAATGCACCCAGAAAAAAGTCTGCTCCCAACGGTCGCTTCCTTCGGCTTCGATCACGAATACCCGCTCACAGCAATTGCTGACCACGCTGCGGGTAATCGCTATCCGGCGGGCAGTGCGGGGATGATCCAGCGGACTGGTAAAAAACAACACGGATAAATCTTCCCGAAGGTCGCGCCATCCGACCAGCTCATTGTGGTTGAGCTCCGGAAAAACGTTCATCCAGCAAAGCATTTTACCATTTTCCTGAATTTGCTGGCACCAGCGGCGCAAAACGGCTTCCCAATCCGAAGCGCCGTACAAAACCGGGGTACTGTTCAGCAATTCCTTAGAAAGTTTTACAGCATTGGCCCTTATGGTCTGCTGCCGTTCTTCCAGGAAGTCGGCCACGTGGCGCACCTCTTCGGCATAGCTGCGGATCAGCCCGTAATGGTGCAGGATATTCAGTTGCTGAACCACCGAAAAACCCAGCGTAGAGCGGGGCGGTCTTCCCCCGGGAACAATCACATGGTCAAAGTTGCGCTCTGCGGCCAGGCGGGCAACGGTTCCATCGGATGCAATACCGATGATCCGGCATTTCTGGCGAAGGGCCTGCTCCAGCACACTCAGGGTTTCCTCTGTTTCACCTGAATACGAAGAGACAATCACCAGAGTCTCCGGTCCCGCCCAGGCCGGCAGGTGGTAGTCCTTGATCGTGATCATCGGGGCAGCAGGTCTGGTCAACGCCGCCACCAGGTCTGCGCCAATCCCGCTGCCGCCCATTCCCGCCACCAGCACCTGGCGTGGCGCATTAGCCGGCTTCAGCTTTGCGGATTCCGCAATAGCAAGGGCCTGGCGGAGTTGGTCCGGAAAGGTTTTGATCAGTTCATCCATCTGGTACTCCATAAACGGGTCGCGCAGGCTGTGGTATTATGCCCAGTTATGAACATTAGGGGAATCAGGAGTCTTCACGAGCAGAGAATTCCCGCTGAGCGGCAGATTTTTCGTCCGCTAACTGTGCATCAACATGCAAAGAAACGACAATCAGGGCAAGGGAAACGGACGACCTCCCCCAAAAAACCTTCCGGTAAAAGCAACAGACCGGGCGGCTTTGGGTAAAAAAGGCGAGTTGATTGCCGCAACCTGGCTTGAAAAACAGGGTTATATCATCCTGGCCCGCAATTGGCGCAGCGGGCATCTGGAACTGGATCTGGTGGCAAGGCAAAAGTCCGTGATGGTCATCGTTGAAGTTAAAACCCGCCAGGAGTTCGGCCGCGATCCGCCCGGGCGGCCTGAAGAAGCGGTGCAATACCTCAAACAACAGCGCATGGCCCGGGCCGCCCTGGCATTTTTGGATGCACAAAACGGCCATTGGGAACTTCGGTTTGATATTATCGCCATCCGCGTTCGCGGCGACCGGTGCCGATTGTATCATCAACAGGATGCCTTTTTCCCGGGGTTTTAGTACGAGGGTGGACACCGCAGCCGCGAGGTCGCGCAGGCGGGGCAGCGGCCGTGTAGGCCGGTGGGCGGCCGTATAGGCGGGCAGGCGGGCACTGCGGCCGCGAGGTCGCGCAGGCGGGCGGCCAGGCGGACGGGCGGGCGGGCAGGCGGGCACTGCGGCCGCGAGGGCGGGCTGTGGGTTGGTGGGCGCCGCGACAGCAACGGGTCTGTAGGTGTGCGCGCGCGCGCGCCGCGCGCATGTGCCCGGCCGCAGTTCACGCGACAAACTGCCACGGCAAACCCGGGCTGAGTATCTTTGCACATCCGCGGCAGGGCTAGCCCTTTCCCGGTAATTACCGCACGAAAAGTTCATTTCCCCTGGCTACCGAAACACAGAAAATGCTGGCCGACAAACTGGCCACGTTGAGGAGTTTTCTCAAAATTGATCAGCGTCTCCACCGCATTGAGGAAGGCGATGCCGTTAGTTCGCAACCGGGTTTCTGGGATGAGCCCCGCAAAGCCGAAGAAGTCATGCGAGGCCTTAAAACCGAGAAAAACTGGGTGGCCGAATATCGGAAGGCGGAATCGGCCATTGAGGAACTGGAAATTCTCCAGGAATTCCTGAACGAAGGCGAAGCAACCGCAGAGGACCTCGCCCATGCAGAAAGGAAGGCCGAAGATTTGATGGCCGGGCTGGAGATGAAGAGCACGTTAAGTGAGGAGCAGGATGCCCTGAACGCCATTCTCACCATCAACTCCGGTGCCGGTGGAACAGAGAGCTGCGACTGGGCTGAAATCCTGCTGAGGATGTACCGGATGTATGCCGAAAAACAGGGTTTCCAGGTCAGGGAACTCGACTATCAGCCAGGCGATGTTGCCGGGATACGATCGGCTTCACTCGAAATCAAAGGAGAATTTGCGTTCGGTTACCTGAAAAGTGAAAACGGGGTGCACCGGCTGGTTCGCATCTCGCCGTTTGACTCCAGCG
>JANNSM010000115.1:0-7013 GCA_031402635.1 Bacteroidota bacterium
AACCTCCTGATTCTTGATGAGCCCACCAACGATTTGGATATCCTGACGCTGAATGTCCTGGAGGATTTCCTGCTGCGTTTCCCGGGTTGCCTCGTCATCGTTTCGCATGACCGGTACTTTATGGACAAATTGGTTGATCACCTTTTTGTTTTTGAGGGCGAAGGGCAGCTCCGCGATTTCCCGGGCAATTACAGCGCATACCGGGCTGATCTGGATGCCCGGGAAGAGCAGCGCCGCATTGATCAGAACAAAGCGGCTCGTCAGGGATCCGGAACATCACCGGCACCGGGAATGACGGGGCAGGACACCCCAAAAACGGGCGGTCAAAAATCCCGCAAGGGGTTCAAGGAAAAACGCGAATTCAAGGAGCTCGAAGCCAGTCTGGAGCGGCTTGAAGCACGCAAGGCGGTTGTGGAATCTTTGCTCGGGACCGGCAATCTGCCCCACCAGGAACTCGGTGACCTGAGTGCGGAACTCGGCCGTATTCTCGCAGAACTGGAAACCAAAAGTGACCGGTGGCTGGAACTTTCTGAACTCGAATGATCCCGGCCCGGGCCAGGCGCCCTGCCGGCGATGAATTTGTTCCGCTTTCCGCAATAAACCATTTATCTTTCTCCGGTGCGAGCTGTTTGCATTCCGATGGTGTGCCAGAAAACCGAGGAAGATAATTCCCAGATTAATTTGGTGATTCACAATGATCCGGCAGCGCTGCCTGCTTCGGATTGGGATATGATTGTTCCGGCTTCCCGCCCCTTTCTTCGACGGAATTACCTGGACGTTCTTTCTCATGGCTATCCCGGAGCGTTCCGTTACCTGTTAGCCTACCGCGATGCAAAACCGGTGGCCGCCTTTTACTTTCAGCGCGTTCAGCTCAACGGAGAAGACCTACGACCATATTCTGGTGAAGAACTGGAAAAAAACTACACCTGGCCACTGGCCGAGACGCTGGTGCGTTTTGTCCGCGACCGGCTGCACCTGCTTCGCTGGCCAATCCTGACTTCCGGCAGCCCGCTTGCTGCTGATGAACCGGGCTTTGTTTTTGCCCCGGATTTAACTTCCGATGACCGCAGTGCATTGCTCGGTGCTGCCGTTCGCGAAGCGGCGGGCAGTTTCCGGGGCATCCGGGGTTTCCTGATTTCCGGCCACGGACCATCACTTTCCGGGTTTCACCGCGTGCCTGCTGAACCGGACATGGTGTTGACCTTGCTTCCCGGATGGAAATCGTTTAACGACTACCTTGATGCCCTTCACTCAAAATACCGGGTTCGGGCCCGACGGATTCTGCGTGCGGCAGAAGCGCTCCGCCGGGTTGAATTAGACGTTGAGGCTATTCGGCAGGACCACGCAATCTGGACACAATTGTACCGCAATGTTGTAGAGCAGGCGGGATTTAACCTGGAAACCCTTCACAACGACTACTTTGCCCGGATGAAAGATGCCTTCGGTCCGGCCTTCCGGTTTATTGCCTGGTACGCCCCGGTAACCGACGGAATAGCGCCGGAAAACAAGGGTCAGGAAAGCTGGAAACCCGTTGCGTTTCATACGGCTCTTCACCGGAATGACGTTATGCACGCTCACTTTATCGGCTTGGATTATCCGGCCAATGCGCAGTACAAACTCTATCAGGCCATGTTGTACGAATACCTTTCCATGAGCCTTGAAAGTGGATGTCGTTTACTCCATCTGGGCAGGACGGCCCCGGAAATAAAGAGCGCAGTCGGAGCTGTGGCGGTTCCCAATGGGTACCTTTTCCGGCACGAGCGCCCGTTGATTCAGAAATTGATCGGTCCGGCGCTCAATGAAGCCAGGATTCCCGACTGGACCTTGCGCCAGCCCTTCCGGGAAGAAACAACCCCCGTTCCGGACCACCTTCCGACATCTACCGAAGCATCTTCAGAAAAATCTACCGAATCAGCTTCCGAATCAAACTCCGAATCAAACTCGGAATCAAACTGACTGCCCCGGTAGATCACACCCCTTTCCCTCTCCTCAAACTCCTCGCTCTTGCCATGAAATTCACCGGCCATTCGATGCTCAATCCGGGTAAACCCGGCTTCATTTTTTTCACCCTTCTTGTTGCCCTAATCCTTGTCATTCCCGGGGTACAAGCCCAGAGCCCGGCACCATCCGGCATTGATCCTACCCGAATAACGATTGTCCGCGATAACTACGGCATTCCCCATATCCACGCGCCAACGGATGTGGAAACCGCTTACGGACTTGCGTGGGCAACTGCAGAAGACGATTTCGAATCGATGCAATACAACATTCTGGCCATCCACGGCCGTCTTGCCGAGGTAACCGGAAAGGAAGGCGCCATTGCCGATGTGGTGGCTTTTCTCATTGACGTGGAAAATCAGGTCGAAAGCCGGTATGATTCCCAGTTATCGGCGGATTACAGAGCCCTGCTGGAAGGTTATGCCGCAGGGGTCAATGCCTACGCTTCAGCCCATCCTGAGGAGGTGCTGCTGCGCGGCGTATTTCCGGTGGGACCGAAAGACATGGAAAAAGGGTATGCCCTCGGTGTGGCCATGATGACCGGCCTGGATATCGAATTGCTGAAAGTTTTCAACGGCAGCATTGCCAATTTTGAATATCAGCTCGCGGACAAGGGCTCCAACGCCATGGCATTCAACGCCAGCCGCATGACCGACGAGCGCACCCACCTGATCATCAACAGCCACCAACCGCTGACCGGTCCCACCTCCTGGTACGAAGCCCATGTGGTCAGCGACGAAGGCTGGAATATGCTCGGGGGCACCTTCCCCGGAGGCGCCACCATTTTTGTGGGAACCAATGAGCATCTCGGTTGGGGCCACACGCTCAATTACCCGGACTATGTAGATGTCTATAAACTTTCCATGCACCCAAAAGATAAGTTGTCCTACCGCTATGACGGACAGTGGAAAGAACTCGAAGAGCGAACCATTAAACTTAAAGTAAAGGTTGCCGGAATTAAAATCCCGGTCAAGCGCACTTTCTACCGGAGTATTCACGGTCCGGTGGTCAAGAATAAAACCGGCTATTACGCCCTGCGGTTTCCAGCCAGTTTTGGGATCGGGGCAGGGGAGCAGTGGTACCGGATGAACAAGGCATCCAATTTTGATGAGTTCCAGGCAGCCCTGCACACCAGCAAACTCCCGGGTATCAATGTTGTCTATGCAGATGACCAGGATAATATTTATTATCTTGCTAATGGCCACTTTCCCAAAAGAGCACCGGGGTACGACTGGAAAGCTGTTCTGCCCGGTGATACGTCTTCCGTTGTCTGGGCGCCGGTTTTCGCGCCGGTTGACAGCCTGCCTCAGTACCTGAACCCGGCTTGCGGTTATTTATTCAACACCAACAATTCGCCCTTTTTTGCCACCTGCGAAGAAGATAATCTGGATGCAGCCGATTATGACGCCCGACGGGGCCACGAGTTGTGGAACAACAACAGGGCCTGGCGATTTCATGAAATGGTGAGCGCTTTTCCCGGCAAAATGACTCCGGACGACATCAAGGCCATCAAATACGACCGGCGCTGGGGCACGCCGTCAAGAACTGTGGTGGTTTCCAATCTTGAACGGGCATTCCAACTGGAAGAATCAAAATACCCCAAACTGGCTGATGCCATTGTTCAACTGCGCGCCTGGGACCGGGGCACAGAGCCAGATAATACCAACGGCGCTGCGCTTTGGTCGCTCTGTGTTTATTACGCTGTTCAGCATTTGGTTGAAGGAGGGAGGCTGATCTTTCCGAACGAGCTGACCGATGATGAATTCGCGGACATCATTGACCACGCCCAAAAACACCTGATGAAGCATTTCGGGCACCTGGATGTGGCCCTCGGCGAATTGCAACGTCACGTTCGCGGCGATGAAGACTATCCGGTTGGTGGCACCGCAGACGTTTTAGCTGCGATGGATACCGAGCCCTGGAAGAAAGGGATGATGAAAAGCCGCGTCGGCGACGGCTATATCCAATTTGTCAGTTATTCCGATGATGGAAGTCTGCCAAAGATTGAAGCCGTAAACTGTTTCGGGGCTTCTAACAAAGAAGACAGCGAGCACTACCGTGACCAGGTGGAACTCTACCTGAATCAGCAATTGCGCCCGATGACGCTTGATTGGAATGAAATAGTTCGAACGGCAATTTCCACTTATCACCCGGGCGAGCGCTGAGCCCGGCGAGATCCCGAGCTTGCCAGACTGGCCGGAAGGGGTTAATTTTGTTGACAAACATTCTATAAAACCCCTTTATTATCAGCGAGTTAACTTTTGACGATTTCGGTCTGGACTCCCGCATTCACGAAGGTCTGGACGCTATGGGGTTTTCGGCACCAACGCCCATTCAACAACAGGCCATTCCCGCCATTATGGAGGGCCGGGATTTAATCGCCTGCGCGCAGACCGGTACGGGCAAGACAGCGGCCTATCTTTTGCCTTCCATGCATTCCATTCTGCAAGAGGGCGGTGGATTTTGCCATACCCTGGTGATCGCACCAACCCGGGAACTGGCCCAGCAGATTGATGAACAGATCGAAGGCTTCGCCTATTTTGCCGGAATTGGTTCCATCGCGGTCTTCGGCGGTGGAGACGCGGCGAGTTGGGAAATTCAGAAGCGCGGGCTGACCCAGGGAGCCAATATTGTTGTCGCAACACCCGGTCGTTTAATAGCCCATCTGAACATGGGCTATGTCAATTTTAGCCAGGTTCGCCACTTGATTTTGGACGAAGCGGACCGGATGTTGGATATGGGCTTTTATGATGATATCATGAAAATCATCCAATACCTGCCCAAAAAGCGCCAAAATCTGCTTTTTTCAGCCACCATGCCCCCTAAAATCAGGGAATTGGCTGCCCGCACCCTGCATGACCCGGTACATATCAACATCGCGTTGTCCAAGCCGGCAGAAGGCATTTTACAGGGCGCCTACCTGGTTTATGACAAAGACAAACTCGCGCTGCTGATGAACATCCTGGAGGGAAAGGACATTCCTTCCGTGATCGTTTTCGCCTCAACCAAAATAGCTGTCAAGAACCTGGAGAAACAGTTGATCAAGCGGGGCATCAATGCCAGAGCGATGTCTTCAGACCTTGAACAGGCTGATCGTCAGAAGGTTATGAACGACTTCGCCAACCGCCGCATACGCGTGTTGGTGGCCACCGATATTGTCAGCCGGGGTATTGACATTGACAACATCAGCCTGATCGTCAATTACGATGTACCCCACGATGCGGAAGATTACGTGCACCGGATCGGACGAACCGCGAGGGCGGAATCTACCGGGGTAGGGCTGACCTTCATCAGCGATACCGACCAGTACCGCTTTGTGAAAATTGAGCAGTTGATTGAAAAAGAAGTCAACAAAATTCCCCTTCCCGCCGGCTTGCCGGCCGGACCGGAGTATAGCCCCCGGCGAACGGGCGGCGGTCGGCCCGGAGGCCCTGGTCAGGGAGGCCAGGCCAGAGGCCAATCGGGTGGCCAATCGGGTGGACGCTCCGGCCGAAGCGGAGGCGGGCAATCGGGACGATCTGCAGGCTCCGGTCGTTCTGAAGGTGGACGGGGTGGCGGACAGGGAGGCAGACCTCCCGGCCGGGATGGCGCAGGAGGTAGGGGTCGCGGCGGTGGAAATGACCGCTCCGGAGGGGGTAGTCCCCGGGTAGATTAGGCCGGTTTTGTGGAAAACCGCGAGACGCCGGGAGCTTGTCGTTTCAGAAAAGTCGGTGGAAAGCCTTAACTATGTCTATGCTTCAGACTTCAACTTGGAGGCGCAGCCTGCTTTTAATAGTCGGGCTGAGTCCGTTTGGCGGAGCTTTTGCGCAAACAGCCAACCTTTACACCATACCCAACCAGAGCGCGCATTTCATCCGGATGCCCAGCCGGGAATCAAGCACGGAGATTGATGCTGTTTTTCACAACCCCGCCGGATTGGTCGAGCTTGACGAAGGTTTCCACCTTTCCCTGAATAACCAGATGCTCCGTCAGGAATCGGTGATTTCGTCAAATTACCAGTTCCTTAACCAGGTTCCTACCGAATACCGGGGAGTAGCCAGCAGCCTGGTTTTCCCAAGTTTATACGGAGCCTACCGGAAAGGGCCTATAGCCTATTCGTTTGGGATACTCATGGTTGGGGGAACCGGGGGAGCAGAATATACCAATCTGCCGGAAGTTGATGCCGGCATCGCCGATGTGATCCCGCTGATGAAGCAACTTGCCCCACTAAACCAGATTGATGCCCTGATCCAGTCTGGAACCGGCGTAAATCCGGGATATGCGGCCATGACAGCCTACCGCTTTGATTTTACTTCGGCCGGCCTGGGGTTCTCCCCCGGTATCCAGCTTGGCGTCAGCTACCAGGCGAGCCGTGTTTTTGCCGTAGCCTTCGGAGCGCGTTTTGTGCAGGAGTTTGTTTTTGCCACCAGCACCTTGCAGGACGTGGAGATTTACAACGCCGGCCAGGGCGGCTGGAGCACCCCATCCGATTACCTGAATCAGGTTGCCCAGGATGAAAACCTGACCGGAACCGTTTACCCTTTGGTTCTCGGAGCCGTTGCCGAAAGTCTGGAAAGCGATCTGGCGCCGGTTGAGCTGGATATGGCCCAGTACGGCTTCGGATTGACCCCCATTATTGGCCTTGCCATCCGGCCCAATTCACTGGTCAATGTGGGCATCAGGTATGAGCACAATACCGCGATCACCCTCACGACCAATATCCGGGAAGGCAAGGATGCCGGCGGGCGTTTTAAGGATGGGGAAAAAGTTCGGGCAGACCTGCCGGGCTTTGCAACGGTTGGTGTTCACTATCAGTTGTTCCCCCGCCTCCATACCCGTGTTGGCTTCCGTTACATGCTGGATAAAAACACAAACTGGAACGGCCGCGACAGTTTGATTGAAAGCAACTATTACGAATTATCCGCCGGCGCACAGTACGATCTCAGCGAAAAGTGGCTGGTCAGCGGGGGCTACACCTATAACCGGCCTGGCGTAGATCCAGGTTTTCAAACGGAGACCGATTATCGTCTGCCCGG
>JANNSM010000116.1:0-6715 GCA_031402635.1 Bacteroidota bacterium
AACTGGTCACACTGTTGAAAACACCCTTCCAGATTTTGAACCGGGATGCATTGATGGAATCTGCAGAGACAGCCCCTGCGTTGCGAATGGTGGAAATGTACCAGAGGCTTCCATCCGGATTCTGGCTCAGGCCGTAGGGGAAATACTCGCTGTCACCGGATTCCTGGGTATAGGACTCCGAAACCCCTGTGCCATCCGCGCGGACTGAATTTCGAAATACCAGTCCCCAACTGTCATCAGTTGCATTGTTGTCCAGCGCAGGACCAACCGCAGCCACGTAGGCAGCGTCAGGGTTGATATTGCCCGCGGGATTATAAATGGTAGCGCTTGGATAACGGTTTCCGAGGTTAAATGGAAAACTACCCGCATTGTACCCGGGGGAAAGTCCGGTGTTGGTGGTCCAGGTTAGCCCGCCATTGGTTGAGCGGTCAAAGGATAAACCACCCGAACCTCCGGTGGTTCCCGCATTGTGGCGGTGGATGAAAATGACGGAGTTCAGCTCTTCAGACCAACTGACCTGATTTTGGCTTTCCGTGAGAATCGTGAATATGTTGTAGGCTGTCCCGATTGGGATAAAACTGCCGGCCCTTCCCCCGCTTCTGATCAGGTCTTCCTGAATGGGCGAAAGCCGATGGCCCGAGCCTGAAAAGGCATTTTCAATAACCGGCTCTTCCGCAGGCTTTGCCTGATCCTTCACCGATTTAATGCCATAGGGAATTTGTGCAGCGAGTGCCAGTGGCAAACAGATTGTCAGAAAGGTGGAGATGTATAGGTTTCGCATAAACAATGATTTCGGCGGGTTGAATGGTAAAGAAAACTTCAAAAGATTGTACCGTTCGATTTTGACGGTTTAAGGTTTTCTTAATTGACAATACCGTGACGCGGCAACTTCATCATCGGGTTAGGAGCTTGTGCATCATTTTTATCGGACTGACCCGTGCGAAAAAAAAGAACCGCGCCCGAAGGCGCGGTTCCACACTAAAAGTTTGATTAGCGTATGCTGCCGGATTACCGGGAAATGGTAATCGTACGAGCTACAACGGCTTTATTGGTCTGAACTTTCACGAGGTATTGGCCGGTGGCCAAATCACTCAGATCAAGCTGCAGAGAAGCATTGCCGCTGGTGACCATTCTTTGGGAAGGAAGAACTTCCTCGCCGAGCAGGTTGAGCACTTGAACGGTAATCTCGCCAAAGGCGGTTCCTTCAAGCGTCAGATTAACCAAACCTGCACTTGGGCTCGGGAAAAGCGTAATGGCTTTGTTCAGCAAATCGTTTTCCAAACCTGAGGCCAACTCGGTGATGACGACGTTTTTGCATTCGGTATCATCCGTATCCGGAGTTCCTTCGTTTTTAGCCGTGAGGCAAACGTTGTATGTGCCGAGAGCCGTGTAGAGCTTGGTGGGGTTAGTCAACGCTGTAAGCGGGCTGGAGTCACCGAAATCCCATACGTAATCCGATGCCTCAGCAGAAAGGTTGGTGAAGTTGACCGTGTTTTTGTTTACAATAAAGCTGAAATCAGCCACGGCATTGGGAGCCGTCAGACCAAAGTCAGCTTCATTGAAACCGGCACCGCGGATATAGAAGAAGGTAGGGGGATCAACATCCGATGCACCAGGCTGGGCAAACACCGTTGCGATTTCATAATCTTTTTCCGAGCCGGTCTCAATGGCAATAGGAGCAACGGTGGGGTAGAATATGACACCGTCAACTGCGCTTCCTGCGGTCGGCTCGCTGGTAAAGGTGTATTCAGCCGTACTGATGCTATACCCACGAATCCGAAGGTTAGGCAGGTCATTGGTACCGATGATCGAAGCATCCGATGCAGACCATGTAAAGAAAATCTTATCGCCGTCTTCGCTCCGGCTGATATTGGTGCGGGTTCCGTGCGCAACTGCTCCAACAGCTCCGGCTTCGGTCAAGACCGAGTCAACCAGAGCCGCCGACCAGTCTGTACCGTTTGAGGTTGTCATGTGGAACATGCCTTCGGTACCAGCTCCAACCCAGATGAAGTAAAGGGAGTCATCGGAGCTTGATGACCTTGGCAGAACATTGCTGAAAATATGCAGCCGGTCATCAGCATCTACCGCAATATCTTCCGACGTGAAGAATGGAATCTGGTCGCCAGTGCTCGTTGGAATCAGGTAATCCTGAAAAGCGGTAAGGGTGCGGAAATCAAAATCGGGGAGACGGGTCCATGTGGTGCCGCCGTTGGTGGTTTTGTAAACGATCGGTTGAATCCCCTGATATACGCAGGAATTTTCCGAGACCAGAACGACAGCGTAGCCGGTCTGACCATCGGGACCAAAAGCGACGTTCCAACCATATCCTCCGACATTAGAACCGTCGGTATCCAGGTAGTAATCCGGATCAATCAAAGTTTGTGAAAGCGTCCAGTCAACCTGCTTGGTTGTGGTGTTGAAAATACCCTTGTTGAGGTAAAAGAAACTGTAGTCGGTAATTCCATCGTCGGGAAAGTAAGTGGAAATACTCCAAACGTCACCGTTGGGATTTACCGTCAGACCATAGGGGTGGAAATCCGTGTTTACACCGGATACCTGCTGGTAGTAATCTTCAGCTACTTCGCTGTTATCGCTGAGTTTTGCGCTGTGTGCAAAAATCCAACCCCATCCGGCTGCACCGGCCTGAAGTGCCGGACCTGTTTGGATGGCATAGGCGTTTGCCGGATTGGTATTGCCCGTGGGATTCCAAATGGCTATGCTTGGGTAGCGGTTACCACCAATTGGAGCACTTCCCGCATTATAGTTGGGCGTTACAATATTGTTTGTTGTCCAGGTGGCGCCGCCGTCAAGGGAGCGGTCATAAGACAATCCTCCGGAACCTCCGGTTGTGCCGGCATTCTGGCGGTGAACAAACGTGACGGCATCCAAATCCGGGTTGTAGGCAACCTGGTTTTGCTCATCCAACAAGATGGTGTAAAGATTATAAGCCGAGCCCAATTCAACAAAGGATACAGCACCGGCGCGCTCCATCCCTTCTGCAAGATGTACCGGCTCGTAATCCTTGATGAAATGATGATCGCTTAAATCAATTGGCAGCTCACGGGGGAGGTATTCGTCAATGTGCATGACGCGTTGTCCCATGAGGCCGGAAGTCATCACGAGGGCCAATAGGTAAAAGAAGATTTTCTTCATAATTAGAGGTTTGATTTTGGATCTGTTGTGCTGGATTGTGGGAATTAAAAGTAAAGCTATTCGAATGAAGTTAACATTTTTTAACATACTGGTCATCTCCACTAAAAGATTTGGGTTGAAAATGTGAATTTCCCTGACTTTTTGTGGAAAAAAAAGGCTTTCAACGCCTTGGCTGATTGATTTTTAGGCTGTTCAGCATTGAATATGGCCAGGACAGGGCATCAGTCCTGCTTCCCTTCACCAACCCGTTCCATGGCTAACCCTGTCAATAAAGTGTCTACAGCGGATTGCAATGCATTCAACAAGTCCACAATCTCCTGCTCGCCGGCTACATCCGGGTTGGCGTAATTCCGGTTGACCACCATTTTCTCCCAATTGGGACCCCGAATTGTCAAAATCGCTGCGGGTAAGTCGGTAATGCGCATAGACCCGGTAGGATATTCTTCCGCCAACTCCCCGAACCCAATCTTTTCCGCCTGATCAAAAATGGCCTGAAGCTGTTGCGGGTCAATCTTGCCGCGATAGGTTCCGATTCTGTCCGTAAACTGGCTTCCCTGGTAGCGCACAGTGCCGTCTGAAAAGAACTCAAGCCGGTAAATCGGACAACGGCCCAGGCAAGGTGTTCGCTGAAGAGAAATGGTCAGTGTTTCCGGATCAGGCCAATCCGCGTTTCCAGGAGTCTGTGGAGCCGTCAGTTCGTCACTTGGCGAGTCCGGTAAATCCGGCGAAAGGGCAACAACATTATCCTGCGGAACGCTTCGCGTTTGACAGCCCGATGCCAGCAAGGTAATCAGGACCACCAGGCTGGTTAACATTAAACGATATCCAGCTGGCATCAGCGTTTTTTTGCCGAATTAGCCGATTTTGACGGTTTGGATGTTTTGGCTTTAGCCTGTTGAGCCTGGGTAAAAGCTTCCAACCGCTGCTGCCAGCCGCCTTTCTTTTTTGGCTTCGTTTTATTTTCCTGAATCTGAGCGTGCAGGGCGGCTTCATCCACAAAAAATCGCTGGATCACCCATTGCTGCACAAAGGTGATAACGTTGGTCAGCATATAGTAGTAGGTCAGGGCACTGGAGAAACTGTTGAAAATAAAGAGCATCATCACGGGGAACAAATACTGCATGACCACCATCTGCCCGCCCATGGCACCGGTCATCTGGCTGTTCATTCGCGCATAGGCAATGGACGTTATCGCTGCCAGCAGGGTAAACAAGCTGACGTGATCACCATAAAAAGGAATCGTAAAAGGAAGGCTGAGAATCGAATCATAACTGCTCAGATCTTTCGCCCATAAAAATGATTCCTGCCTCAGTTCAATAGAATTGGGGAAGAAGCGATACATGGCAAAGAGGATCGGCATCTGCAATAACTGGGGAAGGCATCCCCCCAAAGGACTGACTCCGGACTGCTGGTAAAGCTTCATCGTCTCCTGACTCATTCTCGCCTGGTCGTCGCTGTGTTTTTCGCGAATGGCATCCATTTCCGGTTTGAGCAGTCTCATCTTGACCATGCTGACGTACGAGCGATAGGTAAGCGGTGAAAACGCCAGCTTGATGATGAGCGTCAGAATGAGAATGATGATTCCGTAGTTCGCGATGTTGCGGTTGAGCAGGTTGAAAATGGGGATGATGACAAATTTGTTGCACCAGCCAATAATACTGACGCCCACCGGCACCACTTTCTCCAAATCCAAATCAAGTTTTTTCAGCCCCCGGTAGTGGTTGGGCGCAAAGACAAACTGAAGCGGTATAGCAGACTCCGATGTCGTCGGCACCTGGAGGAAAAGACGACTGCTCATCGTTTTGGTGTGGACGGTGTCCTCGTCTTCCCGGGATTGCACCACCAATTCGCCTCCGCGCTCAAAACCCGATCTGGCAATGAGGGTACTGTTGAAAAACTGGTCAACATAACTCATCCATTCCAACCGACTGTCAAGGGATTGCGAGCCGTCCCGAGATTTGTAGTCCGTTTCTCCATCGGCCAGCCGGAAAAATGCTTTGGTGGTTTGGCGCTCGTATTTCTGGTTGATCTCCTGTCGCCGCATATCCATGTTCCAGGTCAGCTCTAAATAGGGCTGAGTAGGCGAAATCACCTGGTTGAAGTTGGAAAACTCCAGCCGGTAGTCCAGCAGATGAGCCGTATCGCTCAGGCGGTAAACCTGGTCAAACCACTGGTTCGGACCGGTTTCAAAGCGAAACCGGATTCCCTTGCCATCAGCATCGGGAATCGCCTTTGCATAAAGGCTGTCCGTGTTGATGCGCCGGTTTCCCTCGTAAAAAAAAGAATAGTTGAAGTCGAGATCTCCGGCGTGAAAGAGTTGCAGCGGCTGCATTCGGAAATCTTTGTACTGCTTTAGCTCTGCCGCCGTGATCTTGCCCCCCTTGCTCGAAAACGTAATGGAAAGGTGATCGTCCTGGATGGTGTATTCTGAAGCTTCTCCCTGAGCAAGCGAAGCAAAAAGTCCGAGCCGCTCCGCCCGCACCTGCGATTGCCGGATGATTTGGACCGAATCGGCCGCGGCAGCTTCCGGAGCTGCAAGACTTTCAACCGTCTGCTGATTGACCCGGAGCAAACTGTCCTGTGCTCTGCGGGAATGCAACTCCGCGATAGAATCCTGCCGGACCTTTTCGGCCTCCATCAGGACTTTGTTGTTTTTGCTTTGCCAGCCGAGGTAAACCACCATGAGAATGCCCAGCAGGACAAACCCGATGATACTGTTGCGGTCGAGATCCTTCAAGAAGGTAGATTCGGAGGGTTGAAGTCAGGGTTTACGGAAAGGCCAGAGGGCGGGCCAGCGCTCTAAAGCCGGTCTTTTTCCGCGAACGCTCCCCGTCAAACAGGGGGCAAAGATAGTTTTTTCCCATCATCGGTAAAGCAGACGCCAAACCCGGAAAATTTAAGAACCGGTCAAACCTGTGGCTGTCTGATGCTGTCTGCATGCCCTGCGGAAGCCGGCACGGAACCGTGTTCTTTGTGATGGAGCGCAGCTCTTACAAAATGGCGGAATATCGGACTCGGACTTTCTACCGTTGAACCGAATTCCGGGTGAAACTGCACCCCGATAAACCAGGGGTGGTCGCGCAACTCAATGATTTCGACCAGGTTTTGCTGCGGGTTGATTCCGGAGGCCGTCATTCCCCCGGCTTCAAAATCCTTCAGGTAATCATTATTGAATTCGTATCGGTGCCGGTGGCGCTCCTCAATATTCACTTTTCCGTAAATCGAATAAGCTTTGGTTTTTTTGAAAATCCTGCAGGGGTATGCGCCGAGCCGCATGGTTCCCCCTAATTCTTTGATTTCTTCCTGGTCCTTCATCCGGTCAATGACCGGAAAGGGCGTGTTGGGATCAATTTCGGTGGAATGGGCTCCTTTCATGCCCAGGACATGTCTCGCAAATTCAACGACGGCGCACTGCATGCCCAGGCAAATGCCCAAAAAGGGAATGTGGTTCTCCCGCACAAACCGGATCGCGGCAATTTTGCCTTCAATGCCGCGCTCGCCGAATCCGGGCGCCACCAGAATGCCGTGCAACCCGCCGAGTTTGCGGGACACATTTTCCTCG
>JANNSM010000117.1:0-3187 GCA_031402635.1 Bacteroidota bacterium
TTCCACATGGTGGCGGTGATACCAACTCCCCAGTTCACATCAACTCTTTCGGGATTATCGAGGTAATTGGAAAACAGGCCCAGGTTGGTGTTAACCAAAATGGCTTCATTGAGCTGGCGCTTGTAGCTGGCGCGAAGATTGGCACCAAATTCCGTTCTCACTTTTTCACCAGAACCCAAAATAATGTTGCCGGCGGTATCGAGAGATGCCGGTGTGTTTCCGTAAGTACCAAGGTCAGCAATTCCTTCATCGGTAACGAAGGTGAACTTGGCCGTTGCGGGTGACAGGTAAACTGAAAAATTGTCATTGGGGATGTAATCCATACCCGGGCCCAACTGGAGATAGCCGGGTGCCATGAAGGTCGAAGTTGCCGGCTCAATCTTCACGCCATCCACATAGTTAAACCCATCGGCAAATTGTGTCCAGAAATTCAACACAAAACTGAGATACCAATTCCTGGCCGTCTCATACCCATATTTTGAGTTGACCACCAGGCGATCATCCGATTTTCGGAAGGGGTCATTGCCGGTTTTAATGAGTCCATAAGCTCCGGTGAAATCGCTTACCCAGGAGTGCTTTTTAACTTTGTAATCGGCGTACAGTTGCAGCGTTGCATTTGCCGACAGCGCATTGTCGCCCCCTGCAGCCCAATTGGTGAGGCTGGTTTGGTTAAAGGCAATATTTCCGGATCCGCCATTGAGCCAGCCGTTCTTGCGGAGGGAATCCACGGCTGCGGGAGCCTGTGCAAAAGCCAGGTTTGTAAGCAATACAGCTGTTAGCGTTAAAAGTGAAAATTTTAACTGAATGGTCTTCATGGAGTTGTAGTTTTTGGCCAACGGGTGAGTTTGCCACAGATCAGCAACTTATTATTTGAGGCGCGAAGGTCGGCTTTTTGTTTCAAATCCGAATTTGCAAAGACCAACATGTTGAGTTGATCTGGCTGGTCTGGACATTTAATTGAGTCACTTTGAGCCTTAACAAAAATTTAACAAAACACAAGCGGCTGGTTATCAATTTATTAGAATAGTCTATACCAGAATACTGTCTATTAGCCTATACCTTGTATTGCAAATTACCTTCCTATGCACTAATTTTGATTCGTAATTAATAGGAACCCGGATTTAACGCCACGGCAATGGACATTGACAATTCAAAAAAACAAATGCGCAAGGGAGTCCTGGAGTTCTGCATCATCGCGATCATCAGCCAAGGGGAAATTTACCCTTCAGACATTCTCCGAAAGTTGAAAGAAGCGCGGATTATTGTGGTAGAAGGTACCCTTTACCCACTGTTGACCCGCCTAAAAAATGCAGGACTTCTCTCTTATAATTGGGTGGAATCACCAAGTGGTCCGCCCCGCAAATACTACACACTCACCGCGGAAGGAGAGACTTTTCTCCAGGAACTGAAAGGAACCTGGGATGAGCTTTCCCACGCCGTCGGATTCGCCACGAAAAACATCCAAGCACTATGAAAAAGGTCATGAGCGTCAATATCGGAGGGCTCGTGTTCCAAATCGACAACGAGGCCTACGCTAAACTCGATGGATACATCGGGGCACTGGAAAAACAATTCCAGAGTACAGAAGGCAGCGAAGAGATCATCGGGGACATCGAATCTCGCATAGCAGAAATTTTCCAGGAGAAAATAAAAGCCGGCCGAGAGTCTATCCGTATGGAAGATATCGAGGAAATCGTCCGGATTATGGGGGCGCCCAAGGACCTTCGGCAGGAAGCCGAAGAGACCCCGGAACTACAAGCAACCGTGAGTTCCCAGGAATCCTCTACTTCCACAACTGCGGGTTCGTCTTCAGTCGGTCCCGATCAGGAGAAAACCGCCTCCGGAGCAACGGCTCCGAAAATAGAAACTGGCTCTTCTACAGAACCAGGACCCAAGCGATTCTTTCGCAGCAACGATGACAAGTTGCTGGGTGGGGTATGCTCCGGTTTTGCAACCTACATTGATGCCGATCCGCTGGTTGTGCGCCTTGCCTTTTTGCTGGCCGTGCTGGGGTTTGGCGTAGGTCCGGTGCTATACCTGATCCTTTGGATCATTGTACCTGAAGCTAAAACCACATCGGAGAAACTCCAGATGAGGGGCGAAAAAGTCACGATAGATTCTATCGAAAAAGCTATTCGCAAAGAAGCCAATGATTTGAAAAAACGCTTTGGGAATATCAAAGAAGACATTGAAAATGATCCAAACCACCCGGTAAATCAGGCGGGAAAACGCGGACGCGATTTTTTCGCAGAGGCCGGTGATTCTATAAGCAAGTTGTTTCGCATTGGTGTCAAGGTATTCATCGGACTATTGGTCTCGGTGATTCTCATCAGCGTGTTTACGGCCATCTTTGGAGTTACCGGCGGACTGGGCTATGCCACTTTCCTCTTCCCGGGCATGATGGGGCTGCTCTTCTCAACGGCAGCTCAGGCCAACCTGATGATCGTCGGTCTGATTGCCGTAATCAGTATTCCCCTGATCATTGTTGCCTACAAGGGGATGCGTTTCCTGCTTGGAATTAAGGTGGGCACCAAGCCGCTGGATGCCGTGTTCCTGGTTTCATGGATCATCGGTCTTGGGTTGGTCATCGTTGTTGGCGCCCGGGTAGCCTCCGAGTTTCAACGTGAAGTAAGCTACCGCGAAGAAGTACCCATGACAATCACTCCGGTTAAAACCATTTACCTGAATAAACTGGATCCGCCTGTGAGAAGTTATCGCCATGCGGATAAGGTCAAAATGGACGACATTTCCCTGAGTGACGACAGCATATTCTTCCAGAAGGTAACCTTAGATATTGAACCGGCCGCGGGTAATAAGTTTGCTTTATACACCCTTCGACGAGCACGGGGAAAAGATCGTGAGCAGGCAATCGGAAACGCGCGAAGCATCCAGTACCATTTCCGCGAGGGGGATAGTGTGGTGGCGCTGAGTGGAGAGTACACGATTTCCGATCGAAGCTGGAGGGGAAATGAGTTGTCGCTTTTGGTTGAAGTACCGGTAGGAAAACAAATCGTAATTGACGAGCGTTTGCGGAGCATGCTCAGCAAAGTTCGGATGAAGAGTTTCATTCCGGATGACGAACTGTACAACCAGCCTCTGCTGATGTCGTCTTCCGGTCTGGAAACAATCCGGCAACAAGGACAGTAATCCATCCGGTTTTCTATAAGGAAAGCGGGCGGGCCAATCG
>JANNSM010000118.1:0-3094 GCA_031402635.1 Bacteroidota bacterium
AGTATTCGCTTCAGCGGCATTGCGTTTAACAGTGGCAACCTGATCCAATACCGTTACCGAATGGACGGCCTGGATGACGAATGGTTGGTCACCAGTAGCGGCGAAGTCCGCTATGCCTCTCTTTCGCCGGGACAGTACCGCTTTCAGGTTCAGGCCATCAACAAAGATGGGTTGCTCAGTGAGTCGGTTGCGGAATTTGACTTGCGGATCCGGCGTCCCTGGTATCAGTCCGGATGGTTTGTATTTTTGGCAGGACTTGCAATCGCCGGGCTGGCTTTCGCCCTTTACTCGGTCCTGATCGGATTCCACGAACGCCGAAATCTTCAGCGTTCGGTGAGTGCAAAAACTGCAGAGCTGGATCGAAAGATTCGCGAATTGCGCCGGTCCAATGACGAATTGGAACAGTTTGCTTATATCGCCAGCCACGACCTGAAAGAACCGCTGCGCAACATTGCTAATTATGTGCAATTGCTGCAACGCCGGTTGAATGGAAGACTGGACGAGGAAGTTAGCCAATACATGAATTTTGCCGTCGGCGGCGTCAGACGGATGTACGACATGATTGACGGTTTGCTGATTTATTCCGGCCTGACCCAACCCGATCCTTCGGTGGAGCCGGTGGACTTGAACGAAACACTGGAAGCGGTCATCGGCGAAGTGACGTCGCGTAACCGGGAACGCCAGGTCGTGGTTACGAAAGGCACCCTTCCCACGGCAATGGTGAACCGGAACCAAATCCGGGAATTGCTGGAGCAACTCCTGGACAACTCCATAAAGTTCAACAATAGTGATGTAGTGCGAATCAGCATCAACGCTGAGGAAAGGCCGGAGGAATTTGAAATCAGCGTGGAAGACAATGGCCTCGGCCTGGAGGAGCGCTACCACGAAAAAGTGTTTCAGATTTTTGAGCGGCTGGATAATTCCGGCATCCTGCCCGGCAGTGGAATCGGTTTGGCGCTTTGCAAGAAAATAGTGGAACGCCACGGTGGAAGAATTTGGTTTCGCTCTGCCGGTCGGGGTTCTACCTTTTATTTCACGCTGAAAAGAAATCTGCAGAACCAGACCCGCTGATGCCCCTTGATCTGCACTTGGTATTGGTTGGCAAAACCCGCGAGCGCTGGTTGCAGGAAGGTGTGGCGGAATACGAAAAACGCCTTTCGCGCTATTGCCGCTACCAGCGAACCGAGCTCGCTGCTCAGCGCGAAGACAAGACGCGCTCTGTGGATGAACTTCGCAACCGCGAAGGACTGGCGCTGCTCGCGGCCTGTAACGGCGAGCATCTGGTGCTGCTGGACGTTGTCGGGCAAAAACTGGATTCGCCGGGGTTGGCGGCCTACCTCGAACGCCTTGAACTCGCCAACCGGCGCCGGGTAGCGTTTGCTGTCGGGGGCGCCTGGGGATTCTCTCCTGCGGTTTACAGCGCTGCCGCAGACCGGATTTCGCTCTCACCGCTGACGCTTAATCACCAGATGGTTCGGCTGTTGTTTACCGAGCAATTATACCGGGCGTTTACCATCCTGAACGGAGAACCCTACCACCATGGCTGAGTGAGCCGGGTTGCCGTAAATGCCTCATCTTTGCGGCTGGTTCGCCGGAGGAATCCGCGCAAAGAAATTTTATGACGCTGACCATCATTATTGTCGCCCTGACGGCCATCACTTCCTATGCCGCTTTTCGCGATCCGGCGATGCGCTACAAGAGCTTATTGCTGCCAGCCCAGATGTACCAGCATGGGGAATGGTACCGGCTGCTCACGCATGGTTTTGTTCACCGTGACTGGATCCATGCCGGAATCAATCTGCTCGTTTTGTGGATGTTTGGGGATGTTGTGGAAACGCAGTTTCGTCTCCGGTTCGGAACTTTCGGACCGTTGCTTTTTATAGGCTTGTATGTGGGCGGACTGGTGGCCTCCTCGTTGCCCGTTTACTTCAAACGCCGCCATGATCCCGGCTATGCTGCGCTGGGAGCCTCCGGGGCTGTTTCCGCCATCGTGTTCAGTTATATTATCTTTTTCCCCTTACAAAAAATCTGTCTCTACTTTATCCTGTGCCTGCCCTCGGCGATCATGGGTGCGGTTTATCTGATTTACTCCAGTTACATGGACCGCCGGGGCGGCGACAGCATAGCCCACGATGCCCATCTTTACGGGGCGTTGTTTGGTTTGCTGTTTACGCTGGCGATCCGGCCCACGCTGGCGTTGAGTTTTATTGATCAGATTCTCGGAAGATGAAACGAAATGCTCCCTGGTCAAAATAACCCTGCCGCTCTTCCTCAAAGTAATCATTCGCCAAGCCTCGTCCCATGACCATTGACCTCCGGTCTGACACCTTTACCCGCCCGACACCGGGTATGCTGGAAGCGATGATGAAAGCTCCCCTTGGAGATGATGTATGGGGAGAAGATCCAACCGTCATTGCGCTGGAACATACACTGGCTTCGCGTTTTGGCATGGAGGCGGGTTTGTTTTGTCCGTCGGGAACCATGAGCAACCAGATTGCCCTGAAAACCCATACCCAACCGGGCAATGAAATCATCTGTGATGAACTGGCGCACATTTACCAATATGAAGCCGGAGCATACGCCGTTTTGTCCGGTCTGAGCGTGCGGGTATTGCACGGAGACCGCGGCCGCTTGGATGTTGACCAAATCAGCGAGGTGATTAACCCGGACGATGAGCACAAGGCTCCGACACGGGTGGTTTGTTTAGAAAACAGCGCCAACAAGGGCGGTGGCTCGGTGTACACCTTGAAAACAGTAGAGGCTATTCGGGAACTTTGCCTCCGTCGTGATCCTCTTCTGCATATGGACGGCGCCAGGATTTTCAACGCGCTCGCCGTCAGCGGGGATGATCCGGTGGAATGGGGAAGGAATCTTGATTCCATCAGCATATGCCTTTCGAAGGGACTGGGTTGCCCGATAGGTTCCGTTTTGCTGGGTTCGCGTTCGTTCATTCGCCAGGCCAGGCGGTGGCGAAAAATCTTTGGCGGGGGCATGCGCCAGGTGGGCATCCTGGCCGCAGCCGGACTCTACGCGTTGGAACACCATGTTGACCGGTTAAAGCTGGACCACGAACGGGCGCATCAACTTGCGCAGG
>JANNSM010000119.1:0-5571 GCA_031402635.1 Bacteroidota bacterium
CCGGATTGACCGGCAGCAACCGCGCGGCCATCCTGGAACAATTGCCGGCATCTTCTATCGAATCCATAGAAGTCATTACCAATCCGTCCGCCCGGTTCAATCCCGACGGCACCGCAGGCATCATCAATATTGTGATGAAAAAAGACCGCAGGGAAGGCTTGTCCGGTGGCATCTCCCTGGGCGCCGGAACACAGAATAAATACAACGCCGCCGGAAATTTCAATTACCGGACTAACAAGATCAATGTATTTGGAAACTACGGTTACCGCTACAATGATGCCTTTTCACAGCGCTACACCTACCGGGAATCCGATAGTGGCGAAGGGCTGATCACGCTGGATCAACAATACGATGGTCAGGGCACATCGCAATCCCATCTGGGCAAAGTGGGGCTGGACTGGTATGTAAATCCCAAAACAACCCTGTCTGTCGGAGCGCTTTACAACACGGACACCCGCGGGCAGGCGGGCTCGACCTTCTACCGCTACCCCGATCCTGCCGGGACGCTCGTAGGGTTATCGGTTCAAGGGGAAGACGATGAAGAAGAAGGCTGGAATACGGACCTGGATTTTCGCCTTGACCGGTTATTTGCGGAACCGGGCCGCCAGTGGACGTTCGACGCGCGGTACTCCTTTCGGGAGGATACCGAGTACGAGAACAATCAATTAACGGATTACCTGCTCGGCGGTTTGCTGCAATACAACCAGCCGTTCGTCCGCAACAATACCGAATTGGGCGAGAACCGGATCGTAACCCTGCAAACGGATTATATCCACCCCCACATGATCCGGTCCGGAGACTCCGACGTGGAAAGCTGGCGGATTGAAACCGGACTTCAGGTGATCCTGAAAAAAAAGCAAACCGACTACCAGTCGCTGGTGCTGGATACTATCAGCGGAGATTTCCTGGTTGACGAAATGGTCACCAACATTTTTCGGCTCGAAGAAAACATCCTTTCGGCTTACGGCAGTTTCCGCAAACGCTGGAGCCGCTGGGGTTTGCAGGCTGGTCTGCGGGTAGAACAGGCCCTGACTGATCCGCAACTGATCACCACCGGTGAAGTCTTCGACAACGACTACTTCAGTTTGTTTCCTTCGCTGTACGTTACCCGTGAGCTGAACAACGAGCAGGAATTGCAGTGGAATTACTCGCGGCGTATCAACCGGCCTGACGGTTGGGTGCTCAACCCTTTCATTGACAATTCCGATCCGCTGAACACCCGAATCGGCAACCCGGATCTGCAACCGGAATATGTTCATTCGGTTGAAATGAACTTCGCCAAAAGCTGGCCAAGTGGCAATTCGCTGACCTCATCCCTGTTTTTCCGGCAAACAGATGGAGTCATCCGGGGCATCCGCACCGTTGATTCCCTGGGATTTTCCACCCTGACCTTCAACAATTTTGACTGGCAGCGGGATTACGGACTGGAGCTCATTTCCGTACTAAATCTTACGGAATGGCTGAAGATGACGGCAAGCGGTTCGGTATTCCGCGCCAACATTGATGCCGGGAATGTGGTCGAAGGACTGACTAACTCCAACTACAGTTGGACCGTAAAGACCAATGCCAACGTCACCCTGCCGAAAAAAGTCATGTTGCAGGTTTCATTCCGCTACCGCGGACCGGGGCTGACCGCCCAGGGATCATTTGTGGGTGTCCCGGAATTCGATATCGCACTTCGCAAGGATTTTCTCAAGGATAGAGCCTCACTCAGCATACGGGTCAGTGACCTGCTCGACAAACAGCGGTTTGGTTTTACGCTCGAAGACGATAATTTCTACCAGGAAAGTGTTTACAAACGCGAATCCCGGATTGGTTGGCTGACCTTCAGCTATAAGTTTGGAAAACAGAGTTCGGAGCGCCGGCGCAATTCCGGCGGCCCGGGCGATGGCGGGAATTTCGCACCCCAGTTTATGGGTCAGTAAATGCTTCTGGGGATCTCTGCCCTATTTCAACCTGAAAAAAGGCCCGGCAATCACACCTCCCGGAGAATAGTCCGAAAGGCTACAAATTTATCCCCGTACCGCTCGCTGTGTTCTGCCTGTAAGGCTGGCGCTGCCTGTTGTTGATAGCTCACCAGGTCTTCCATCGAAGCTGCCCGGTACTGGATGGCATAGGTAATCCCGTCGCTTTCATCCTGCTCCAGCAAGCGCATCATTCGGCTGTCGTGAAAGAACCCGGTGGCCAACACATCGGGAATATGCTTGCCCTTCATCCAGGTCAGCCATTCATCGTGAATGGACAAATCAATTTTGACGGTTACGTTGTAAATAATCATGGAATCGGCAATCGCGGACCACAAAGCAAGGACAATTCCGAGGCAAAGAGAAAAACGTCAGTTGAGGTCATCACCGCGAAGCGCCCGGTAACGCTTGCGGGCTTCAACAACATAAACGGAATCCTTGTGCTCCGTCATGATGCGCTGGTAGCAGTCCATCGCCTTTTCCGTGTTGCCGAATCGGCCTTCGTAGAGTTGCCCCAGCGTAAACAAGGCATCATCGGCCAGGATATCATCCGCGTAATTTTTGCAGAGCTCCTCCAGCAATTCCACAGCGCGCTCATCATCCCGAACTTTTCGCGCCATTCCGGCCCGCAGCCAGAGCACGTCGTCGGTCAGCAGGTGACCTGGCTGCAACCGGCTCAGCGAATCCAAAACAACTTCCGATTCCGCATACCGGTTCTGGAAAGCCAGCAAATCGGCACGCGCATACTGCCTCATGGCATCTGAACTTGTGTCCAGGCCCAGGTTGGCGGAAATAAAAACGGCAAGGTTCAGCGCATCATTGGCAACCAACTCCGTGGTGCTGGCTTTGAGCACTTCCAGTTGGGCCTGGGCCCAGGAGAAATCGCCGCTGAAATAAGACAGTCGCGCATTCAGAAAACGAGCCCGCTCACCCAGCGGCTCGTCCTTCATCGCTTTATCCACCTGGGAATACAGCAGCGTGGATTCCCAGATTTCTCCGTTCATGAGGAAATAGTCTCCCAGATCAAGCTTGGCCTCCGAGAGATCCGCCGGTCTCATCCCAGGCCAGTTCATGACCTCCCGGACCAGCGCGATGGCGGAGTCCAGTTGAAACAAATACAGCGCCTGGAGGCGGGCCAGGCTCCTCACGGCTTCAGCGGAGCGGGCATCGCGGCGGTTGTAATCCCTCAGAAATTGCCGGTAATCGGCGCTTAAGCTGGCCAGGTCTTCCGCCGTATAACCGACGCCTGTCAGCAATTTTTTTTGCCGGCACTCAATGACCGCGTTTCGCGCGTTGAAGTAGTATGCGTTTTCCCGGCCCTTGCCGATCAGGTATTGGTAAGCCTGAATGGCGGCATCCCAGGCTTGCTCGGTCTGGGCGGTTACCGCAAAATCATAGACGCGGTTTCCGGGCTCCTGCAATCGCCGGTCCTGGGCCCTCACCTGCTGAAAGGCCGCTTCGTAATCGTCGTTCTGGATGAAATTCCAGATGAGCAGTTCAGCCCAGCGCTCGTCATTGGGTTGCCGTTGAATGCGCGTATAAAGTTGGTTTTGCAGCTCTTCATATTCGCCCGTTCCGCTGAGATTGCGCTGCAGCGAAGCCTGAACGGTGCCCATGTTGCGGAAATCTGCCTGCAGGTAATCCAGAAACGCGCCAATCATACCGATTTTGTCGCCTTTGCGGTAGTACAGATTGGCCAGTTCAAAATGGAAAGGCTCTTCGGCTTTCCCCATAATCCGGCTGCCCGCTTCCAGGGCCCGGATGGCAAAATCATACGCTTCCATGGCCGTAAAAGCATTGGCCAGTTTCACAATCTGGCTTCTGTTCGGGCCAAGGACATCAATGGCCTCCTCATACTGTTGACGCGAAGCTGCCGCATCGCCCTGTTTTTCGTAGAGATTGCCGAGATCTACCCGGTAGGTCAATTGCTCCGGCTCTTTTCGAATCAGTTTTCGCAATTCCTTTTCCATATCCTCGTATTTCCCCAAAGCCATCTGGCATTGGTAGAAATACCGGTAAAAGATCTCCGAAGAAGGTTGCTGTTGCCGCAATTCTTCATAGAGCACAACGGCTTTGTCAAATTCTCCCCGTCGGAAATACTCCTGCGCAAGCGCTTCTTTCTGCACTTGCCCGAAAACGCCGGCCGAAATCAACAGCGCACAAAAAACGGCAAAAAGGTATTTGGGCATCATGAGGTCGCGCGGAAAGATGGGTTCAGTACTTAAAACGGGTCAATCGTCAAATTACTTCCAATTTGCCTGAAAATCCATCCGCCTGGCAAAAAAGCCGTAGGCGAGTGCACCGGCCACTGAACCAAGGGCGTTTGCCAGGATGTCAAAAACATCAAAATAGCGCTGAGGAATCCAGGCGCCCTGAACGCACTCGATGGCCACGCCGTACAGCACTGCACCGATCAGCACAAACCAGCGGAACGGAATTCCGCCAATCCCCCCGGCCGATCTTGTGGCAAAGGCTGCGCATGCCAAAAAGGTCAGCAGGCCGTAAACACCGATGTGGGCAAATTTATCGAACTCCCAAAACTGAATATCCGGCAATTCCTGGCCCGGTGTTATGGAAAGCGCAAGAATAACCAGCGCCCAAAGTACCGTCAGGGGCCTGGCAAAACGATGGGTTAAGCGGAACATCGGGGGCATTCAGCGCGATAGCAATGCGGTGGAAACGTGCGCTCAGCCGACCAGGGCGGCGTAGCTATCCGCATCCAGCAGCAGGTCAACTTCCGCGATGTCGCTCAGGGCAATTTTAGCCATCCAGCCACCACCATAGGGATCACCATTGACTTTATCCGGGTTTTCTTCCAGATCCGGGTTGATCTCCGTGATCCGCCCGCTGAGCGGCATATAGAGGTCTGCCACGGTTTTTACCGCTTCAACCGTGCCGAATGTGTCACCGGCCTGCAGCTCTTCGCCTTCCGTTTCAATATCTATGTAGACGATGTCGCCGAGTTCGCGCTGGGCAAAATCTGTAATGCCCACGGTGGCAATTCCGCCTTCCACGCGAATCCACTCGTGGTCTTTGGTGTACTTCAGCTCTGCTGGAAAGTTCATAAACAGTTCAATAATGTGCGGCAAAGATAGGGGTTGCCCGATTATAGCGGAATGGTCTGCGGAAGCTCACTCCGTCAACGTGAACCGGACTTTGATGCCGGCATCGGTATTCGTGACCGGGAAAGAATTGGAAATCTTTGGCACGTTGCGGGTCCGGTTAAAGAACAACTGAATGTTCAACCGGTTATTGATCACATAATCAATGGTGGGGTTGATCGTCACAGAGCGAGTTCCACCTGTTGGCTCGGCCAGGTCCTGATCAAGCCGGTAATTGGTCACCAGGTCATCGCGCCAGTTCATGTCAAATTTGAAGCTGAGGTCATTCTCCAGGCGAAGGGTCTTGCCCCTCCATTTAAACGGCATCTGGAATCCCGTCATCCGGTACCCGAGTCCGATGGTAAACGAAGTTGAATTGTTTTCGCTCATCTGGTAGTCCACAAAATTCATGCTCAGGGTGCGTGACTTTTTGTAGTCAAACTTCATGGTGATGTCATTGACCAGTGTGGCATCAAACCCGATCAGGGGACTGAGCTGTTCGCTCA
>JANNSM010000120.1:0-6580 GCA_031402635.1 Bacteroidota bacterium
TCGCAGGTTCGAATCCTGCTGGGCCCACCCGGTAACCCTGCCTGAGCAGGGTTTTGTTTTTCGGTTTACTCCGCTGCGCCCTATGCCTGGCCTTTTAAACTTGATCATTGCTTTGCCTGCCATCGTCCTCGCCCTGCTCTGCTGCGGGCTGGGCTGGTGGTTGCTCCGCAGCCGCCGGCGGGAGGCTGCCCTCAAGCGGCAACTGGAGGTACAGGAAAACCGGCTCCGCGAAATGATGGAAGCGCAGGAAGAAGAGCGAAAACGTTTCAGCGGAGCGTTACATGAAGAGATTGGAATGCGCCTGCACAGCCTGAAATTATCGGCATCAAGGATGGCTGAGCGCCTGGCGCTGCAATCCCCGGAGCAAGGTGCAGAGCTCCGCCGTATTGCCGGGGGTTTGGATGTGGCGGCCAGGGATATCCGCGCGCTTTCGGATAAACTTCTGCCCAGGGTACTGGCGGAACAGGGCCTTGATGCCGCATTGTCAGAACTCACCGATCAGGTATTCCGGAACACGACCATTCAAGCCCGTTACCGGGCAAGCGAAGCCCGGGGTCGCTATGGACAACAGGTTGAAATTGCCACCTATCGAATGGCCAGGGAATTACTCAGCAATGCCGCCCGCCATGCCGGCGCGCGCAATGTGGAAATTCAGCTTGACCGCAACGGAACCCACCTGGCGTTGATGGTCCGCGATGACGGTCGGGGATTTGACCCTCACCGCACCCGGCGCCGGCACAGCGGACTGGATTTGATGCAATCCCACTTGCAGACTATCGGTGGAAAATCCAGCTTCATCAGCGCCCCCGGCCAAGGAACTACGGTGACCTTGCATGTCCCGATTTCCTGAATAATTCAAGACCCGACCTGAGGTTGTGTTGAAGGCATCTTGAGCCAGCTGACCCCATTCTGCATCCTGTCTAAATTATCCACGACCGCCCGGGATAAACAGCTTATCAAGTATTCCCGATTGCCCATAACTTTGCACGCATGAAGAAAATCTTATACTTCCTGATCCTGTTAGTCACCGGATCAACCCTTTTTGCGCAAGATGAAGAAACAGAGGAGAAAGAACCATTTTCGATCTCCACCGCCACGGCTGATTCCCGCGACCGCCTGATCATGGAGTTAAACTGGAACACGTGGCTCAATACGCCGACGGAATTTAATGTTCAGGCCAAATCGCGGGGTTTCAACTTCTACTTTTATTACGACTTCCTGCTCGGTACAGACAATGTAGCCCTGGCGCCCGGTATCGGCATGGGCAATTCTAATATTTTCCATGAATCCTTTCTGACCGTTAATAACGATTCCACCAGCACGGCATACGGCAATACGGAGATCCAGACATTTCCCGAGAACCTGGACTACAAGAAGAACAAAATCAGCCTTACCTATATTGAAATACCGGTAGAACTCCGCTTCAGGACCAATCCCAACAGCAAAGGCAAACGGTTTAAAATTTCCGCGGGATTTAAAGCCGGTTTGCTGATCAACAGCCATACCAAATATGTTGGCGATGATACCCGCGCCACTGCCTACCTTGCCAATCCCGATTACGTCAAATACAAGGAGCACCGAATACTGAATCTGCAGACTTACCGCTACGGAGTAACCGGAAGGCTGGGTTACGGCGCCGTCAATCTGCACGCTTTTTACGGCCTGTCTGATGTCTTTGAATCCGGCAAAGGACCGGAGGCTTCAGCGCTGGAAATCGGCATTTCGTTCAATCCATTCTAAGGGGTTAACCCTTTGCGGGGTTTAATCCTGCTTAATGATAAAAAGGGACTGTCTTTAACAGACAGCCCCTTTTTTGTCCAACCACATCGCGGCCTCCTCCCAGGTCCGAAATGCAGCCGGTTAGAAGTAACGCGGTGCCATCATACGCGGAGTTACGATTCGCGAGCGGCCAAAGTCGAGGTCAAATCCTATCAGCGCTTCATGTGAACCCGTTGTGTATGGCCCGATTTCATTGATCTGGTGGTCATAGGCATAGCCAATCCGCATTTGCCGGCTCACCTGGAACTCTACCATAACGTCAATGGATGCATCAGTCCTGTAGGTCACCCCGGCCCAGAAGCGCTCAACAAAGAGGAAACTTGCGTTGAAATCTGCTTGAATTGGTGCATTGGGAGCGTATTTGACCAGCACTGCCGGTCTTAATTTGACACCATCACTGATATCCACCACTCCGCCCAACATGGCGTTGAAGTGCCTGCTCTGTCGGGCGTACGGATCGTCCTCGCTGAGAATGGTGCGTCCACTTAAGTCGTTTTCGATCAGCCTTTGAGCAGATACCCCGGCATAGAACTCTTCGCTCTGGTAATAAATACCGGCACCGACATTTGGGCTTATCATGCTCAGATCACTGGCAAGACTCGGGTCTCCGGCATCAATATGCACGGCCGTGCTCAGCGCCACCTCATAGTGGTCAAAGCCACCCTGTACTCCAAAGCTCAGCCTCCCATCACCCAGCGGAAGGCGATAGGCATAGTTGGCGTAGATCCCGGTCTGATTCTGCAAACCGAGTCGGTCGTTGATCACCGTCATGCCCAGGGCAATCTTTGGATTGCGCAGGTGCCCGTGGACACTGAACGTTCCGGTTCGCGGTGCGCCGGCAAAGCCGGTCCACTGATCGCGGTAGAGCAAGGTCATGCTGGTGGCAGCCCTGCTTCCGGCATACCCCGGATTGATGAGCAATTTGTTAAACATGTACTGGGTGTACATGGCTTCCTGTTGAGCGAACAGGGGCGCAGCGTTGATAGCCAGGAGGATTGCGAGTAAAAAACGGTTCATGTTATGGAGGGAAATGTTGATTTGATTGCATGGTGCTTTTGTTTAGCGGTTAAAAAATGAAGGACCTGCCTGGCTTCAGTCAAATGGCGATTCGACGTCACGAAGTCCGGCTTTCAGGTTCGGAAAAGGGCGAAAAAATGGTTTGACGTCAACACACATTTTCGCGCAACAATCCCGGCACTTTTGCGGCCCTTTAGACAAGATTGGTCGAGTATGGGTGGTTGTCAATAGCGGCGATACAGAATTTTGCAGTGCATGTGTAATGATCAGGCGGACAACAACACCGCAGACACATTCAGCTCAAAAAAATTCCTGATGTGCAAAAAACGGAGGCAAATCCGGTTCTGGAAGGTGTAAGGCTTCATTTGCATGCCTGCACTATGATCGTCACAGAAGGTCTTTTCCAACACCGCAGAAGGTGAAAATGGAACTAATAACAGCGCAAAAACCGGTAACGGTCTCTGCATCACAAGCGTTAATAGTTTGAAAATGCGGCCCTTCGCCCGAATAAAAAAAGCATGGCCACCCGGCTCCTGGCAGGCCATGAAAAAAGAAATACCAGGGAAAGACTACAATGAAAAACCCCGGACAGAACCGAAGTTCTGTCCGGGGCTTACCGGGTTTTTAACGCTGGCGCTTAGCGCTGGATAGCCACAAATCCTTTGAAGACCGGGCCCTCTTTCTGGTCAGGCTCCAGGATCAGGACGTAGAAGTACGTGCCATCCGGGAGTTTCTCACCGTTACTCATATTGCTGCCATCCCACTGGCTGGCATAACCATCGGCCTGGTAAACCATGTTTTCCCAGCGATTAAAGACCATGAGCTGGTTGTTGGGAAACTGCTCGATGCCGACGATTTCAAAGAGATCGTTGAACCCGTCGCCATTGGGAGTAAATACCTCCGGAATGATCAGGTCAACTTCTTCCATAGTAATGCATACCACAGCATCGTCTCTTTCAATATTTAAGGTGTCGCAAACTTCGTAAGTGAAGCAATCTTTACCAACGTAGCCAATTTCCGGCGTGTAGATCACGGAGCCATCAGGAAGAATATTCACGGTTCCGTGAACCGGATCAACCGTTATGGTCACACAATCCGGATCCGCGTTGGGAGAGTCGTTGGCCAGGATAACAATACCGACCGGCTCACCGGAAGGTGTAGAGGCAAAATCATCGTTGGCTACAAGGCTAACACAAGCCACATTGATGGTTACCCAGGCGGTATCACAATAACCCCAGGTGTCGCAGATCAGGTATTGGAACTGATCGGTTCCGCAGAAATCATCAAAAGGCACGTACACCACGATTCCGGTGACCGGGTCAAGCGTCAGGGTTCCGTTGGTCGGATCCGTCAGGATTTCTACCGAGCCCGGCACCAGCGGATAATCACCAGGGATGTCGTTGGCCAGAATGGGAATCGTGACCGGGATTTCCTCGGGTGTGCTTGCCACATCATCTATGGCCACCAGCCGGACAGGAACTTCGCCTGTGGAAATATAAACCCAGGCGTCATCGCAAAGTCCGGTGAAATCGCAGATCTGGTATCGGAAACTGTCCGTTCCAAAGAAACCCGGTCCTGGAGTATACGTGACTGTTCCATCGGGGTTAACCGTGACACTGCCCATCGTAGGATCCGTAAGAATAGTTACAGAACCTGGATTAATATCATTCTCCACGTCTGTATCGTTGGCCAGAATATCCACCGTGACGGGTACGTCTTCCGGGGTGCTTGCGTAATCATCAACGGCGATCGGAGGATCGGGCACCGGCGTGACCAGAATGATAACCAGCGCCGTGTCGCAAAGACCTGTTTCGTCACAGACCACATAGGTTAGTGTATCCAGGCCGAACCAGTCGGTTTCAGGTGAATAGGTGATCGCGCCGGTCAACGGATCAACAGAAGCCGTTCCATGAGAAGGGCCGCTGATAATCGTCACAGTGGTTGGATCCAGGTTGTCATCCGGATCGCTGTCATTGGCGAGCGGATCAAAGGTGATCGGAACATCTTCCGGCGTAATCACCAGGTCATCCACGGCAACCGGTCCGTCCTGAACCCCGCCAATGATGACGGTTACCCAGGCATTGTCACAAGCGCCATCGTCATCGCAGACCACATACTCAAAGGAATCCACACCATTCCAATCTAATGACGGAACATAAGTTACCGAACCATCCGGGTTTACGGTTACCGTGCCGTGCAATGGCGGCGTCAGGATCGCGACTGAACCCGGCACCAGGAACCCGTCGGGATCGGCGTCGTTGGCCAATACGACAATATTCACCGGCGTGTCTTCGGCCGTAGTTACCACGTCGTCAACGGCAATCGGTGGGTCGTTTACGTCGCCGGTAGTAATGTACACGGTGGCATTATCGCACAGCCCGTCATCATCGCAGACCTGGTAGGTGAACGAATCGTTGCCGTGGAAATCCGGCCCCGGGATATAGGTAATAGTTCCATCAGAATTGACCACTACCGTACCGCTCGTTGGCGGGCTGGTGATGCTTACGCTGGATAGAATCAGGATACCATCGGTATCGTAATCATTGGCCAATACCGCAATGATAATGGGGGTGTCCTCCAGGGTAAAGACCACATCATCTACCGCTACCGGCGGATCGTTGATATCGCCGATGGTAATGGTGACCATAGCCTGATCACAGGCACCGTCGTCATCACAGACCTGGTAGAATAGCGTGTCTGTTCCAAACCAGCCTGGATTGGGATTGTAGGTAATGGTGCCGTCCGGATTAACTGTGGCTACGCCATTGTTGGGCAGATCCACAATGATGACAGAACCTGGTACTAAGAAGCCGTCCGGATCCGAATCGTTGTTCATCACCGGGATAATCACCGGGGTATCCTCTCCGGTACTGGTCAGGTCGTCAACAGCAATCGGGGGATCGTTGACATCGCCCATCGTGATCGTTACTTCGGCCTGATCACACAGACCATCGTTATCGCAAACCTGGTAGGTGTAGCTGTCTGATCCGTGGTAATCCGCGTTGGGAGTATAGGTAATGGTCCCATCGGGATTGACCGTTGCTGTACCGTACGAAGGACCGCTTACGATGGTCACCGTACTGGCAACCAGCCATCCGTCCGGATCATAGTCATTTGACATCACTACCGTGGTAACCGGGGTGTCTTCCGGGGTGAATTCCGTATCGTCAACAGCAATCGGCGGGTCGTTCACATCGCCGATGGAGATGGTCACTTCAGCCTGATCGCAGGCCCCGTCATCATCGCAAACCTGATAAGTATAAGTGTCCACTCCAAACCACCCGGGCTCCGGTGTAAACGTGATCGTTCCATCAGGATTTACCACTGCAGTTCCGTGGTTCGGAGCAATCAGCACGGCAACGGTAGAAATAATCAGCACGCCGTCCGGATCGCTGTCGTTAATCAGCACCACCGTGGTGACCGGGGTGTCTTCGGGGGTAGTTTCCGAATCATCCACTGCAATCGGCGGGTCGTTGACATCGCCGACCGTTATGGTTACGGTAGCCTGATCGCAAGCTCCGTCGTCATCGCAAACCTGGTAGCTGTAGCTGTCGGTTCCATGCCAGTCGGCATTAGGCGTATAGGTAATCGTACCGTCCGGGTTAACGGTAGCTGTTCCATGCGAGGGAGCGCTGACGATACTCACCGAGCCAATCACCAGCGTGCCGTCCGGATCGCTGTCGTTGGCCAGCACATCCGTGATGACCGGAGTGTCTTCCGGGGTGGTGTCGCTGTCGTCAGCGCTCCCTCGCATGGAACAGCTACCGTTAACCCGGACGGTACG
>JANNSM010000121.1:0-15545 GCA_031402635.1 Bacteroidota bacterium
TGTTGGACCGGGCCGAAATGGCCCTTTACGCACCGGGCGGCAGTGGTTCGCTGAACAGCGACTGCGAAGCTGCGGTCAATCTTCTTGCCGGAATGGATTCCAGTCTAACAAAAAGGATGTCATGAACACCTTATCGTTTGCCAGAACCGCTTTCCGGATAGGGAACAGCCGCCTGTACCTGCTCAACAGTTTTTTCGCCCTGTTGCTTATCTCTTTCAACGGGGCATGGGCCGCAGCCCCTGAGGTGGCCACAGATCGCGGTCAGGCGGCTGTGCGTTTTGAAGAAGCGCGGAAACAATACGATGCCGGCCAATTCAACAAGGCTATTGACCTCTACAAATCGCTGCTTGACGAAGGCTATGCCGATTTTGCCTTGCACTATAACCTGGGCAACGCTTATTTCAAAACCGGGGCTATCGGCCCGTGCATCCTTCACTATGAAAAGGCGCGGAAGCTGGAACCCAATGATGCCAACGTTCTTCACAACCTGGAGCTTGCCTTTCTGCGACAACAGGACAAACGGATAGAACCGCTTCCACAGCATTTTTTCAACCGGGTCTGGAGCGGGCTGACCGGGCTTTTCACCCAGACCGGCTGGGCGTGGTTTGCCTTGATTTCTACCTGGGCGATCCTCGGCGGACTGTCGTTGATTTGGTGGAGCATTTCGCAGGGTTGGCGAAAAGCGGGGCTGGGTTTGCTGATCGCTGCGATTTTAGGTCTGGGCTTTTCATTAACCGGCGGATTCGGGCGGCGCAGCATGGATGCAAAAAACCGGTTTGCCATTATCATGACACCGAGCGCAGTGCTTAAAAGCGCACCTTCAGCCAGCGCTACGGATCTGTTCATTCTGCGCGAAGGTTTCAAACTGCGGATCACCGACCAGACCGGTACCTGGACCGAAGTCACCCTGCCGGACGGCAACGTCGGCTGGGTGGAAGCCGGAAGTATTGAGGAAATCTGAAAAGACAGCCCTTCAAACCCTGATCGTTAACCATGCGCTATTATCTCCTGGCTTTTGTGGTGTTTGCGCTGGCGGCGGGTTTGATCATGATGGTCTTTCGAAAAAATTTCTCGCCATACACATCAGACTCAGCAGAAAATCTGCTCGAAGATCCGGCCGCCGTAACAGCATTTGCTGAGCGCCTTGAACGGGCGGTCAGGATGGATTCTGTGGAATGGCTGGCAGAGCGAACGACTGGCAAAGTTGACGACGACGAGCGCAGCAAACCGGTTCCCGGTTTTCCGGATGCGAAGCAAAGGAGGCAGCGCCGGATTGACGGCTGGGCTTACTGGACGGAGCTTTACCAGCGCTTTGGCCATTTCGACCTGCTTCGGCAATACACAGACGAACAGGGAAGGCACCTGATCTACCGGGCCTTTGACGGCGAAAAGCCGGTGTATACAGATCTGGTACTCGGCGAATCCAATGACGTTTTGGTCCTGACCGACTGGACGGAGCAACCAGGTGGACTGAGCGAAGATCAGCGCGAACAAGCCTTCCAGGAACTTGCAGCGCGTATCGGTCAGGATGGATTACGGCTGACGGTGCAGACGTTGGTGGGGGCGGTTGGCAAAGCGGAATCCGGTCAGCCTGAGCAGGCCCTTGCCGATATCGTGGAGTTGCCGGAAGCCTGGCGGTCCAATGCGTTGGTAGTCGGCGATCAATTGCGCATCATGGCCGATGCGGGCGATCCGGATTTTCCCGCAGCCGTGCTGAACAGCGGCGGGTTGTTGTCTGCGCCCGCGGTTGCCCACCTGGCTTTTTGCTGGTCACTGAATGCCGGCGATGCCGGGGGCTTGCAGCAGTCCACCGCAGATTTGCGCGAGCAGTTTGGTGAAGACACGTTGTTGCTGCTTTACGAAGGAATCGCCGCACAGTGGTCCGATAGCTGTGAACGGGCGCTGAGGCATTTCGAAACCGTTCAGGCACAATTTCCCCGGAACCCCGTTTTGGCGGTTTACTCCCTGGATTGCCTGGCGCGGCAGGATCCTGCGGCAGCACTGGACCGGCTGGTGGCTATTCTGCCCGGAACCGGGTTCATGCTGGATGAACTGGATGCGTGGCTTTCAGAGGAAACGCCCGCGCTTTTTACCAGCCGGGTATATCGGGACTGGCGGCTTGCTGCCTCCGAAGGGCCTTACTGAACCAGCGATCCGCCGCACCAAACGCCCTTCGACCTGACCTTAATCAAAACCGCCAAAGCGGAAGTGGAGCCCTACAAATGGAGCGCTGAGATTGGCATCGCCAAAAAGATCCAGGTCGTTGTCGCTGCCGACGATCCGGTATCCTCCGGCCAGTTCAATGCGCATAAAATCGGTGGCGGCGTATTGCAGCCCCAGGTAGGGCGAAAAAAGATAAAGCCGGTCAGGACCGCAGTTGCAATCCACGCTGGTGCTGATGCTGCCCACGCCGGCAAAGGAGTTCACCGTAACCTGAAGTTTGTTATCCGGATTGATGAAATAGCCAAACCACAAGCCGCCCTGTAAAAAATTCAGGGGAAACACCACGCTGTCCTGAATTTCGGGGTTGAACAGTTTGCGCTCCAGGTTGCCAAGCATGCCCATGCCATAAGCGCCGATGTAGAACGAACGATTGATGAGCAGGGCGCCCCCCCCCCCCACGTGGGCTCTCCAATCGCCATCGAGGGGAGCCGCCTGCACCAGCGGCCCGCCAAAACCGTTCAGGCTTGTTTGCGCCTGCGTCAATCCGGCGGTCAGAAAAAGCAGCGATGCGAGGAAGACTATTTTCATGGTTTAAAAGCGTTGATCTTTGGCGGCAAACATTAGCCGTGCATTTAACCTTGTGGTTACGCGAAATTAACCCTGTGAAAGTACTTTGGCCGAAATTTCAACCCATGACCCTTCTCCTGATTTCTCCCGTGAAATTGCGCCGAACCCGCACGCCGAAAAACACCCTGCGGATCGCGACCTTGTTTTGTCTGGCCTTCCTTTTCGGGATTGCTGCCCCGGCACAAACCGTCCTGGAGCTATTTGACCGCAATACCCCGGACCAGCGCGTCGGAGAGGACCTGCTCGCGGATCCGAGGCTCGAGCCTTTCTACCACGGCGTTGCCTCCGGCGATCCGTCGCCGGATGGCATCATCCTTTGGACGCGGGTGACCCCCGAATCGGCGGGGCCGCTGGTGGTAAGCTGGGAACTTTCCGCCGATACCGCTTTCAGTGACCTCGTTCAACTGGGATCGGTGGTGGCGGATTCGTCTTCGGACTATACGGTGAATGTGCCGTTGAGCGGGTTGGCAGAAGGCACAACCTACTACTATCGCTTCCGGGCGCTGGGCAAATACTCCATCATCGGGCGCACCCGAACGGCAAGCCAGGACGCATCCCAACTGCGTTTTGCGGTGGTGTCCTGCAACAATTATCCGTCGGGTTATTTCAGCAGTTTTGGGCGAATTGCCGAACGCAATGACCTGGACGCCGTCATTCACCTCGGCGACTTTATCTATGAATACGCCGAAGGAGAATACGGAACGGGTACCGGCGAAGGCCGCGAAATGCTGGAGCCGGAGAACGAAATTCTGAGTCTTGAAGATTATCGTCAGCGCTATGCCTGGTACCGTCTGGACCCCGACCTGCGGCGGGCCATGCAACAGCACCCCTTCATCTTTGTCTGGGACGACCACGAATCGGCCAACAATTCCTGGACCGGTGGGGCTCAAAACCATGACCCGTTAACCGAAGGCGAATGGGACGATCGCCGGCAGCGGGCGGCCAAAGTTTACTTTGAATGGACACCGATTCGCGACGATGCGGACTATTCCATCTACAGAACCTTCACGTTTGGCGACCTGGCGGAGTTGCGCATGCTGGACACCCGGTTAGAAGGGCGCGAAGAGCAACTCACCGACCATCTTGACCCGCAGGTTTGGGCGCCTGACCGCACGCTGCTCGGTGAACCGCAACTGGAATGGTTTACGGAAGGGCTGACGGAATCGGATGCGCGGTGGAAACTGGTCGGCAACCAGGTGGTCTTTTCACCCATGATTCTGGAGAATTTCGAAGCCATCTATCCCGGTGTTCAGAATCAGTACCTGGATACCTGGATGGGTTACCCGGGTGAGCGCACTAAAATTCTGGATACGCTGGAACAGAACAATATCAATGATGTGGTATTCCTGACCGGTGACGTGCACATTTCGCTGGCTTTTGATGTGCCGGAATGGGACGGAGACAGCTTGTATTATGACGCCACAGACGGATCCGGATCCAGAGCCGTGGAGTTTGTGTGCACCAGCATCAGCTCAGACAACTTTGATGAAGTGGTGGGTCTGTTTCTTTCCAATCTGGTCGAAGGGCTGTTTAAGGGAGAAAATCCGCATGCCGCCTACAACGAGTTTGACCGGCACGGCTACTTTGTGCTGGACCTGACGGATGCCAGAGCTCAGGCAGATTATTTCTACGTTCCCACCAAGTTGGAACAAACGCTAACCGAGGCTTTTGATCAGGGATGGTACACGATGACCGGCGAGAATCACCTTCGCCCTGCCTCCGGTCCTGCACCACCCAAACCGGTCCAGGAGATACCGGCGCCAGATCCCACACAGGACGCCACGGGCTTAAACGGCGTGACTAATCCAGGTTTGTTTGTCTGGAATATCTGGCCTAATCCGGTTACCGGAAATCGGGTGAATGTGGCGTTCACGCTCAACATGGCCGCACCGGTTAGCCTGTACTGGACCGATCTGAACAAGACCAGCAGCGGGTTGCTGTACCAGGGGTCGCTTTCTTCAGGTCATTATACCTTGGAACTTGACCTCCCCGCCGGCGCCGCGGGCCCGGGTTTCCTGGAATTCAGGATGCCCGGACACACGGTGCTGAGAAAAATCGTGCGGTTCTGAAGCAGAAGCGGCGGCGGCGGATCAGCGCGGTAAACCAGCCGCCCGGCGGTGGTGGCCAGGCGACGGCGCGGCGTCCGCCAGCGCGGCCGCCCGGGGCCCGGCGGCGCACCTTAAACGGTGATCGCCGATTTTCCTTTCTTATTGCCGGCATTCCCGGCAGACGGGCCACGGCCCTGTTTGTCCATGTTGTATTCGTACAACTGCTCGTAGTAATCGGTAGCCATGCGGTCTGAATCAAACTTCGGCGTGACATCGCGCATGCTGTTTTTGACAATCTTCAGCCAAGTGCCATTGCCGGAGTAATAGGCCGGGATGATTTCGTTTTCCAGAATGTTCATCAGGTTAGCGTGATCCTGATCGTCCACTTGGGTCATGGGCAATTCCGAATCGGCGATCGGAATAAGGAAACTGTTTTCGCCGTGGCGGGAAAACTCGGGAATCCACCCGTCATTGATCGAGAAGTTTACCGCCCCGTTCATGGCGGCGGTCATTCCGCTGGTGCCGGAGGCTTCCCTCGGTCGGCGTGGGGTATTCAGCCAAACATCCGCGCCTTCTTTGAGCAATTTTGACAAGCCCATTTCATAGCCGGTCAGCACCGCACAGTTCTTGCGCTTGTAGGTGTATTTCTGAATATGGTTGAAGGTCGAAATGGCTCCTTCGTCACTCGGGTACGGTTTTCCGGCCCAGATAATCTGAATCGGGCGATCCGTTTTTGACAGCATCGTGTTGAAACGGGTCAGATCGCGCATGATCAGGTCGGCGCGTTTGTAGGAGGCAAAGCGGCGGGCCCAGACAATGGTGAGTACGTCCGGGTCAAAAAGTTTGCCGGTCTGGTCGGCCACAAATTCCATCAGCGCTTTTTTCATCAGGCGCTTTTGGGAAAGCAGGGCGTGATCATCGCCTTCGCGGAAAGCGCGGTCCAGCACCGGATTGGCCCAGTATTTTTTGTTCTGAGCGTTGGTGATGCCAATGATTTCACAACTTTCGTGAACATCCTTCCACATGTCCCTGGACACTTCACCATGCAATTGGCTTACGCCATTGGAGCGCTTGGAGAACGTCAGGCAGGCCGGCGTATAGCTCAGGGCGTTGTCAAATTGCTGGGTGAGCTGACGCACTTCGTCAATGTGTACATCACCGAAAAAGCCGAGGCGGTTGAGCAGGTGGAAATCGTGTTCGTCATTGCCGGCGCGCTCCGGTGTATGGGTCGTGAAGACCATTCTGCGGCGCACTTCGTTGATATCGCGGTACTTTCCGTACAAGTAAAATGCCAGGGGAAGGGCGTGTCCTTCGTTGAGATGGTAAACATCGGCGCCGCCAAGCGCTTCAATGACTTTTGCTCCGCCCATACCCAGTACCACATTCTGCACAACACGGGTTTCGTGGTTGGCATCGTAGAGCCGGTCGGTAATGGAACGGCCGAGGAGGTCGTTTTCTTCGATGTTGGTGGTCAGCAGGTACATTGGCGCTGTGCCAAATATTTCGGGTCTCAGGTAGAGGGCTTTAACCAGCACCTGGTGCTGGTTGATGTAAACGGGAACCATGATGCCGGTTTCTTCCAGAAAAGGATAGTACTTTTTGAGAAACTGCGGGCGCATAGTCCGGTCGTCATTGCGGACCTGATCGTAATAGCCAAACTTCCAGAGCATGCCAATGCCGATCAGGTTCTGCTTGAGGTCATAGGCGCTGCGCATATGCGAGCCAGCCAGAAAGCCTAGTCCTCCGGAGAAGATTTTAAGGGGTTGATGGATACCAAATTCCATACAGAGGTAAGCTACGCGCTTGCCAAAACGCGGATCGGGCTCGTAAGGATGGTTCCAGGTGGAGTAGGGGGTCATTCCGTTCAATTTTGTGAAGCCAGTTAGCGTACTTATTACACTTAGCTGGCAAACGAAGGGCTAATATCGGGCAAATAAGCCAATCTTGCATCGGTTGGCAACCTATATTAGCCCGGATGGCTGAATCGAAATCTGCACAATCAACCGGTACAACACCGGAAGACAATAACCAAAACCCGTTCATGACGCGGATCTTCCTTGTCGGAACGGCCAGGGCAGGAACCACATTGCTTCAGGGCATGCTGGGCAGCCATCCGCAGGTGTTCACGTTACCTGAAACGCATTTTCTGGATAAGAGTTTTCCCAAACAGCCCTGGCTCCGGTTTTTTCACCTATTGGGCGAAGGGGATCGGCTAAGAATTCGGGTTTTTCTGGAAACGCTTGACGCTGAGGAGTTTGCAGACTGTTTGCCCAAAGGCCTCGTGCACGACAAACGCCGCTGGACCGCTGCCCTGTTGACCGTGCTTGACGCGTTGGCCCGCCGCGAAGGCAAAGCGGTTTGGCTTGAAAAAACCCCGCTTCATCTTTACTACACAGACCTTTTGCAATCAGTTGACCCGGGCGTCCGGATCTTGCACATCCTCCGCGACCCGGTTGACAATATCGCTTCGCTGGTGGATGCAGGGCGCCACCACAGCGAGGCATTCCGGCAGGGAAATCTTGAAAAAGCAACCGGGCGCTGGATTTTTGAGTACAAGCTTCAAAAGAAGATGTTGCGCGTGCCCGGACACTATTTTGTGCGTTATGAACAACTTCTTCAGGAGCCGGAACGTCTCTTGCGGGGCGTCTTATCTTTTCTGGGGTTGAACTGGGACCCGGCCGTATTGGGGTATTCAGAGACCGCGAAAAAGGTCATCGCCTCCGGTGAAACCTGGAAGGACCGGAATACCGGTGAACTTTCCCGTTCCGGCAAAGCCGCCAAAACGCTAACCCGGCCGCAGATTGAATGGATTGAGCAACAAACCCGTTTGTTTACGATGGAAGCCTTTACCCATTAATTTAACTGCGTGGTGTTTATCCAAACTTTTGAGGTTCGGTGGTCCGATCTGGACGCCAATCGCCATGTGGCCAATACGGCTTACTCCAATTTCATGATTGCAACCCGGATGGGGTTCTTTCGCGATTCCGGTTTCCTTCAGGAAGACTTTGAACGCCACCGAATCGGTCCTGCCATCATCTCCGAAGAATTTCATTACCTGCGGGAAACGCCCCCTGACGGGCTGCTTCGCGTGGATGTGGAGCTTGCCGGTTTATCGGCAGACGAGCGTTTTATTCAGTTTCACCACAGCGTATATCACCCTGACGGCAGTCTTGCCGTTTTTGCGCGTTGCACATTTTGCTGGATTCATCTGGATACGCGGAAAGTCCGGGAAGCCCCTCCGGGGCTCGCGGCTATTCTTCGGAAACTGGAACGCGCCCAGGATTTTCGGGAGCTAAGTAAAGCCGATGCGTTTCCTGTAGGGCTGCCCAGGCGCAGGCGGCTGGACAGTCTTTGAAGAGTTTGGGTATAACGCTTCCTCAATTTTGCAGTATCAAAAACTCTGATTAAAATTTGAAATATTCTCTGTGAATGACGGTAGAAACAAATTACAAACTCGAAACCTATATGAATTTAAGTTCCTTAATCTAGAAAAGTTAATCGTTATTTTCTGCCATTCTCTTAAAAACATCTAATTTTTGCATTTGCAAATCCATGTGATGCTTTACTGTTTTTTCGTAATCATTTTCCTTCTCAATAATCTTACTAATCAATACAAGCATTTCTAGTCCGAGTAAAAAAAGAAACCAAATTAACCAGATAATTAATGCCACAACTGATTTTGATATTAAACTGTACATAACTTCTAATTCATCCAAAAATCCTACTTTAGAATTAATTTCCTTTTCAAGTTGAGGTCGAACGTTTAGTAAATCGGATTCTTTTTCAATCTTTTGTATTCTTAGATTCTTAATTGTTTCTTCCAAAGGTGCGATTAGGGCTATTTTTGGATTTGAAATATTTGAAACTATTGTAACAGGAACAGGAACTGATTTTTCTGTGATAATTGGGTTTCCTGACATTGTGTCAATCACTGTGCTTTTTTCTTTTTTTATACTTAATTGTGTTGAATAAATTATAGTAGTTGGGTTTTTTCCAATATCAATAATTAGACTTGATCTTTCATATTCTTTATTGGTAATCTCAAGGTCTAAATTGGTAATTTGACTCTTAAGCTCCTCTGTTTTTGGACCTATTAATTTTTTTACTCTTTCTTCAATAAATGTAGGTTTTTCTAACTCAATGTCTTCTTTAAAAATAATCTGATCTATAATTATTGCACCAATAATTGCCATCATCAAAGCTATTATTCCTCTGAAAAAATAAAGCCATTTAGTAGGATTTATAGATAATATTATTTGTCTTTCAATTTGTATAACTATTACAACAAATACAAAGCTACCAATCAAAGAGGCGCCAGTTCCACTGTGTAAATAGCGGTTTGAAAAATAATAGCCAATAAATGACCAGAATATGCAAACAATAATTAAAGCTGAAGTATAACGTTTTACTGCCTTTGAGGATACTTCGCTTGAGTTTTTTAAAATCCCGTAATTATAGCCTGTTAAAAAACAACCAAATCGAATCCAATAATTATCCATAACTATAATATTAAAAGTCTTTCTTCATAATTGAATGGTGTGATATTGCAGCTAAACCATTTCGAAAACCTCTGGTATAACTAATTATTACACTCTGCCCAGCTCCTCTATTATTTTTTGCGTCACTCTCAATTTCTATAATCAGCTTTACATGGCTCTCAGCAATATCTTTCTTTACATTCAATTCTTCAACTATATCAACCATGCCGCTTCGAGTTCTAGTATTTATATGAAAGTCAATTTCTTTTATAAAATCTTCATAAAATAATTTAACTTTTTTTATGGTTATTTCCAGATCACTTTTCAGGGCCTCAATGTTTTTCTCGAAATGAGTGTTATCGGGATTTACCAAAGCATCATCATACCCTTTTCCTTCAAGATTACGCTCTAAAAAAAGAAATAAAATGGTAATGCCATTTTCTGAAGTTGCATGATTTCCGTTGTCTATAGAATTAATTAATGGTTTATCTTTTTCAATAAAAGTGTCTTCTGGTATTTGCGGTAAATTTTGTTGAGATATAGGATTTGGAAAATCAACTTCATTTGACTTGTTTTCCTTACGATTGAAAATACTAAATAGTCCCATTTTACTCTTTAAATGTTAATTGTTGGCACTTTAAATTTTGCATGTCCTCTTTTATGACAAGATTCACACAAAGTAATTAGTAGATTTTCAGAATAGTCCCAAGGAAGTTTAAATTTATTCTCACGCACAATAAAATGATACTGTCGATGATGTACTTGCAAAGTACTAATACTTTTACAGATAACACAACTTTTATCTCTGTCTAGTATTTCTTCCCTCTTTGCTTTCCACTCCGGTCTAAATAACAACGAACCATAAGTTCCATGAGCAGGAATATCCTCAACGTAAGTTTCTAAATTACTTTGTTTAAGTCCTTTTTCATCTTTTATAAAGCGACGATACTTTTTATTGCTTTTAAAATTTAAATAGCGGTATCGACTTAGAGTGGGGTCAATCATTTTTTTATTTTAATATTGTATTTTTTATTGTGTTTGATGGCTTTCTTCAAAGGATCGCGTAAAATTACAAATGAGGTAAGACTATTTATAGGTCTTACTATAATTTAATTATTAATACGCTTATGCTGCTTGTAGCCTAATGTATTTTAGGTTGAAAACTAGCGCTCTGGGATTGACTTGTGTTTGTCCATCAGCCAGTACTTGCCTGAACAAGTTAGTTCGAGTGGCCTTAACTAACCTCATACATGACAAGGAAAGAACCTACAGTTTGTCTTATAAAACGATTGATGTAATATTATAAATTAGAATGTTAAGCCCTAAAAAAGACAAAATTCACAGTGATAAAGTTAGTTTCTTCAACCATGCATTGATACCCTATTATAACGCACACTTCTCAATGTTTTTATCGAATATTCTTTCCAATTTGATAAGTTATTATGTTAAAACCTTTTATGACAAATCAACCTTCTCCTTACAGGCCAACTAACACCAAATTGCTCCCAACCGAAGTAAATTGTAGCGAATCTGAAAAGCTGCGAATAATTGAAGTTCGGATTTCTTCCGTAAATCAGTCTCTCGCACAACTCAAAAACATCAATCACCGGGCTTTTAAAACAAGGCCAAACCACCCGCCATGGATCACCCTGCCCTCTTTCCCGCACCTGCCCTTGAGAAGATTGCCACGGTTCCTCCGGAACACCTGGAAAAGAACCAGATAGAAAAACAAATTCCCAAACTGCAGGACGAAATCCAGGATTTGCAGCGACTGCTTTATGCCGATGGACGCCACAGCCTGCTGATTATTTTGCAGGGTCTGGATGCCAGCGGCAAGGACGGGGCCATTAATGCCATATTGCACGGAATGACGGCGCTGGGCTGCAACGTTACCGGATTTAAAAAGCCCAGCGAAAAAGAAATGAGCCACGACTTTCTCTGGCGCGTTCATGACGTGGTACCCGAAAAAGGCCGTGTAGCGATTTTCAACCGTTCGCACTATGAAGATGTTTTGGTTCAGCGGGTGCACAATTGGGTAGATTCGGACCGGATTCAAGGCCGCTACGAGCATATCAACGCGTTCGAGAAATTATTGTATCAGGAAAACGGAACGATCATTCTAAAATTCTACCTCCATGTTTCCAAAGAGGAACAATGGGAGCGTCTGAATGAACGAAAAACGGAGCGCAGCAAAATGTGGAAGTACAATCCCGGCGACTTCAAAGAGCGTGAATTCTGGGATCAGTACCGTGAAGCTTATCAGGATGTTTTCAAATTCTGCGGGCCGGACAACCCCTGGCATATTGTGCCATCCGATAAAAACTGGTACAAGGAATTCCTGATTCTAAACACGATTTTGGAAACCCTTCGCAAACTGGACATGGAATACCCGCATTATTCGGAGCGGGATGAGCCTTCGAAAGCCTAAAAAAGCCTGTTTGGCCGGGCTATTTGCCTTAATTTAGAAGGCTGAACCAAAAATTATCTGCAGTCTCTTAAACTTTTAACCGTGAAATCACTCACAGGGCTCATTGTCGCCATGCTTTTAACGGCAGGCTTGTCTGCGCAATCTTCGCGTGAAATTGTGATTCACTTCAATCATCTACTGGGGGAAATGCCCTTCGCCCTTGAACAGGCTTCCGCGCAGGATGGTTATTATTTTTCCATCAGCCGGCTTCAGTATTACGTGTCGGGCATAGAAATCGTGCATGATGGCGGAACAGTGACCCCACTGCCTGACACCTGGTTGCTGGTGAATGCCGCAACGGATGTTGAATTCTCGCTGGGCACTTTTAATGTCGCCGAGATTGATGAGATTGAAGGAATGCAATTCGCCGTTGGCGTTGATCCGGTTGCCAATCATCTCGATCCGGCTACTTATCCGGCCGGCCATCCGCTGGCTTACCAGTTTCCCTCCATGCATTGGGGCTGGGCTTCGGGCTACCGCTTTGTGACAATCGAAGGATATGCCGGTGAATCGCTGGCTGCCATTTGGCAGATCCATGCCTTGGGCGATGTCAATTACCAACCCATCACTTTATCCGGTGCAGCCGTTAGTTCCGGTGACCAGCGTATTTTCTACGTTGATGCCGATTACCGGGAAGCCGTCTCCGGTATGGACCTTACCCTGGGTTTCATCGAGCACAGCGAAACCAGCTACGCAGCCGATCTGATGGACAATATGGCTAGCTCGGTGTTTTCCCGTGCTGAAGGTCCATTAGTCGCAAGTGGATGGGAACAGCCGGTGCATTCGGATTTTTCGGTTTTTCCCAACCCCAGCGCGGACGGTCTGGTAACTGTTCAGACAACGGCTGCGAAAGATCAAGCGTATTCCATTCAAATCCGCGATCTGCTTGGCCGGAACATAGTACAAACGGAATTGCCTGTCGGCCAGGATCGAATGACCTTTCAACTTGATCAACGCGGAATTTATGTAATCCAGTGGCTGCTCAACGGCAAATCCATTGCCGGACAGCGCATTGTGGTTATGGAGTGATCCTGACATGAAGCAGTTCATGGGTTTACGACAGATTTTCCTTCCTGCTTTGGCGGGGTTTGGATTGCTGTTTTTCGCCCAAAGCTGCCGTGAAAACCAGACTTTGCCAGACCCGGATATTGTGCAATTGCTCAATCTGCCGCCGGGTTTTCCCGAACCCGAATTTCCCGCTGACAATGCCCTGACCCTTGAGCGATGGACGTTGGGGAAACGCTTGTTTTACGATGTTTCATTATCAAGAGACAGCAGCATTTCCTGCAGTTCGTGTCACCTGCCTGAACTTGCTTTTAGTGATGGCCGGAGCGTGAGCCTGGGAGTGAACAACGCTCCTGGAACTCGAAATGCGCCCACGCTGGCCAATGTAGCTTACCATCCCTATTTTATGCGCGAAGGTGGAGTGCCAAGCCTGGAAATGCAGGTTGGTGTACCCATTCAGGAACACGCCGAGTTTGATTTCAATTTCGTTTTACTCACGGAGCGCCTGGCTCAAGACAGCAGCTATCAACAGATGAGCCGGGCAGCTTATGACCGGAACATTGATCCTTTTGTGGTCTCCCGGGCAATAGCCTGTTTTGAACGTACGTTCATCAGTGGACGCAGCGCTTACGATCGCTTTGAGTCCGGTGAAGCCGGCGTTTTGAGTGAATCGGCTGAACGGGGAATGACGCTTTTTTTCAGCGACCGGGCTTCCTGCAGTCATTGTCATGGAGGAATGAATTTTACCGATTATTCATTTAAGAACAACGGCCTTTACACAGACTATACCGATCCCGGAAGGGCCCGGCTTACCGGTTTGGAAGAAGATGAAGCGTTGTTCAAAGTACCGACCTTGCGCAACATCGGCCAGACGGCACCTTATATGCACGACGGCTCCCTGCCCGATCTGGAATCCGTTTTAGAACACTACCGCTCCGGCGGCACAGCCCATCCCCATAAAAGTGAATTCATCCGCCCTCTTGATCTGACGGCGCAGGAACTGGATGATTTGAAGTCCTTTCTCTTGGCACTGACCGATACCGAATTTCTCACCGACCCGAAATTCCGACCTGAGTGAAAGTAACATCGTTTGGACGTACCAGAGCCCATTTGCTGGCTGGATTAGCCATAGCTATGCTTTTGACCTCTTGCATAGAGGATTTACCGGCTCCACTCGGCAATGAACCTGAAGCGGTTCAATACGACCCGACTCCGTATTCGCTCAACTTTGGAAATTTTCCAACGCCGCTATTGCCGGCTGACAACCCACTGACCATTACCGGTGTTGCTTTGGGAAGAAGTTTATTCCACGAAAAAGGACTCTCCGGTGATCTGACGCAATCCTGTGCAGACTGCCACCTTCAGGAAGACGGCTTTTCCGATGAACGCCGTTTCAGTATCGGGATCGAAGGACTTCCCGGCCGCCGTCAGGCCATGCCCGTTGTTAACCTTGCTTACCACCGGAACGGATTTTTCTGGGATGGACGGGCCCCTACTCTGCGCGATCAATCCCTTCGACCTATACAGGACCCGTTGGAGATGAATGAGACGTTGGAAAATGCCATTGCCAAACTGCAAAATGATCCCGATTATCCGGATGCATTTATACGCGCTTTTGGAGATTCAATGATCTCGGCTGAAAACATGAGTCTGGCGCTGGAGCAGTTCATGTTTACCATGATCTCCGCAAACGCGCGATTTGATCGTTTCCAGCAGGGCTCCGAAACCTTCACGGCAAGTGAACAACGTGGGCTTGCGCTATTTAATACCGAGTTTAACCCGATGTCGGGCATTCAGGGAGCAGGCTGCAATCATTGTCACGGAGGCTTCAATTTCACCAATGACCAGTTTATGAACAACGGTCTTGACGATGGCGCTTCCTTTACTGATCTCGGTCGTTTTGAAGTAACCGGCCTTCCCGGTGACCGGGCTCAGTTCAAAGTCCCCACCCTGCGAAACATTGCGCAAACGGCTCCCTATATGCACGATGGCCGTTTCAACACTCTGCGCGAAGTGATTGATCATTATGATCACGGCATTCAGCCTTCTCCCACGCTTGACCCGGTGCTGGCGCTGCAATTGGGACCGGGTTTGCTACTCAGTGAACAGGACAAACAAGACCTGGAAGCGTTCATGCTCACCCTCACCGACGGGCAATTCCTGAGCAATCCGGCTTTCGCAGCGCCTTAAGGAGTTGCGGGTGGACGACCATTTTCAATAGAGTACAAACCTTAGGGGAGGGTGAAAAACCTTTCCTCTGGAATTGAATTTGTCAACATCTAATCAGTCATCATTGCAGCAGGGGTTACAGTCTTGATTAAGCAGTCTATATTTTAGGAGGGATTACAAAAAATAGACGTCTATTAAAATGAAAGAAGATGTACAAATAGAAATATACCAAACCCCTGATGGTCTTACCCAGGTAGAAGTGCAGTTTGAGGGGGAAACTTTTTGGTTGACCCAGGAACAGATTTCTCACCTGTTTGAAAGAGACCGCACAGTCATAACTAAACATCTGCTTAACATCTTTAAGGAAGGTGAACTGGACGAACAGGTGGTATGTGCAAATTTTGCACACACCACTGAGCACGGTGCAATAAAGGGTAAAACTCAGGAAAAACAAGTCAAATACTATAACCTTGATGCCATAATTTCAGTAGGCTACCGGGTAAACTCCAAACGAGGCACGCAATTCCGCCAATGGGCAACTCAGCGACTGAAAGATTTCCTGGTTAAAGGGTATGCTGCCAATCAGAA
>JANNSM010000122.1:0-3820 GCA_031402635.1 Bacteroidota bacterium
CCCGTTCGTGCCCAACCGGGAGCGAGACGGAATGGTATCGTCGGTGTCTGGAATACGGCCCTCAAGATCGCGGTCACCGCACCGGCGGATCAGGGCAAAGCGAACGCTGCCTTACAGGAAGTGCTGTGCGAGACCTTGCAATGTAAACGTGGACAAATCACGCCTGATTGTGGCCAGCAACAGAGACCTGAATGCCGAAGTCAAAGCCGGGCGTTTTCGCAGCGATCTCTATTACCGGCTCATCGGGATCCCGATTGACTTACCGCCGCTGCGCGAGCGCGGCGATGATGTGCTGCTGCTAGCCAGGTACTTTGCCGATGCCTATACCCGTGATCACAAGATGCCCCCGGTCCGGCTTTCGCCGTCAGCCGTGACGACCTTGAAAACATACCCCTGGCCCGGAAACGTACGCGAGTTGAAAGCCGTGGTTGAACTGGCCACCGTAATGACCGGTAGTGGCGTGATTGAATCCAGCGATCTGCAGCTTGCTGGTCCGGACCTGGTGGCTCGCGAACTGAGCGAGGAACGCACCTTAAAGGAGTATTCGGAGCGAATTATTCTCCACTTCCTCGAGCGCTATGACGGAAAAGTCAAAGCTGTTGCCGAGCGACTGGATATTCACCCCTCAACCATTTACCGGTTGTTGCAGAAAGAGGAGGGTTAAAAAAAGGATTTTGTAAAGGGGTCTTCCTTTACCCCCTCTTCTTTAACCCGGAAAAGCCGATGCTCCGGGTTGCGGTTATCCCATTCCGCATCTTGTTTTCGCAATTTGCAATTACTATTAATTAAATGCAATTCGTAATCTATTTTTAATGAGTGCTTTAGTGTTCTGGCACAGGCTTGGCTAATGGGCAAATGTCCAAACCTTCTAAGAAATTTTAAAAAGCACGAAATGAATTCGAAACAAAATATCCGGTTTGCCGGAGTAATTATCCTTTTTGCCCTTTTTGCCGGCGCTATTATGACAGGTTGCACCAACAAAGGCGCCGATCAGTCTGTCAGCCTTGAAGATCACGAACTGGCGCTTCAGCGCAGGGATTCCGTGATTAATGACATGCTCAGTTCCTTTCAGGAAATTGAAAACACCTTGAACGCCATTTCTGAGAAGGAACAGATTTTGTCGATGAACCAGGAAGGAGAATTGGCAGAAAGCGAGCGCGAAGCGGTAATTAACGACATCAACGCGCTGGCCAATGTACTGACCGAAAATCGCAATAAGATTGCCGACCTGGAGAAAAAGTTGAGCGCTTCCGGTATTGAGGCATCCAGCCTTCGCAAGAAAGTAAAAGAGCTCAACAAACAAGTGGAAACCCGTTGGGCGGAGATTCAGGCCCTTGAAACGAGGATGTCTGAAAAGGATGCGCAGATCGCCGTCCTGGTTGGTCGTGTAGATAGCGTGGTAGAAAACCTGTCGCAACGCGACGAAACCATTCAGGCTACCCGTACGGAACTGCAAGCCACCAGCACCGCGTTGACCAAGACCACCAACCGGATGAACCAGGCGTATATGATTACGGGAACCCGCAAGGAGCTCAAGGAAAAAGGCCTTCTGGACACCCGCCTGATCGGCCCTTCAACCCTGAATGAGTCCCTGACGGACGAAGGATTCCGTTCGCTGGATATCCGCGAAACCAAAAGCATTCCGCTTGCCGCCGCTACGCCAGAGCTGATCACTTTCCATCCCCAGGGCTCCTACAAACTTGTGGAAAACAGTGACAAGTCCAGTTCAAATTTGGAAATCACCAATCCCGAGGAGTTCTGGAAGGTTTCCAAATACCTGGTGGTTGCTTTGAAGTAAGCTCACGGTGCCTCGGCTGCACCAATGCGGTGCAACCATCCACCTTTGCATCCGATCTTCACCTTCCATCTCCATAGTAAGACCTTGACGTCTTAAAAGAGACCCGGCTCAGGCCGGGTTTTTTTTATTTAAGGAGCAATTTTTTTAGATGATAAATGGCATTGAAAGCATCCGGAACCCGGCGTGCAGGCCCTTTCCATCATTGCCGGATTCAATTTAAACACAATATGATAGTCTATTAATAAATTTTGTAATAATGTGATTGTCACCAAATTATTTTCAATTTCACAACCTTTGTGACGGGATTCTCCCTATTTTGAGGTAAACAATCTACCTCATGAGGATAAAACTGCGTTGGCTCCTGATTGCCATCCTGAGTTGCGCAGTAACGGCTTCGGCCCAACTGGAATCGTCCAACTGGTATTTTGGTCAATACGCCGGAGTAAACATGTCCGGCGCTTCGCCGGTGTTACTCAGCGACGGCCTGACCAATACCATTGAAGGCACCACATCCATGAGTGACGGATGGGGTAACCTGCTTTTTTATACCGATGGACGGACCGTCTGGGATAAAAACCACAACACGATGCCGTCGGGTTCGGGACTTTCCGGTGGCGCTTCGTCCGCGCAATCTGCCCTTATTGTTAAGCAGCCGGGCTCCGATAACCTGTATTATATTTTTACAACTTATCACATGGGGCTTTCACCCGGCCTGAATTATTCGGTTGTGGATTTGCTCGCCAATGGCGGGCTCGGTGATGTCACCACCAAGAATATTCCGCTACAGGATCCCGTGGCCGAAAAAATCACGGCCTACAAGCACGCCAACAACCTGGATATCTGGATTGTGAGCCATGGATTCGGGACTGATCAGTTTCAGGCGCGTTTGCTGACCAGCATGGGTCTGGAAGCACCGGTAAACAGCAACATAGGCAGCATCCACGGGATGATTCCGGAGAATTCCATCGGATTTATGAAGTTCAGCCCCGACGGAAACTGGCTTGCCGCAGCGATTTTTAAGCAAAATGTAGTAGAGCTATTTCGCTTTGACCGCACTACCGGTGCCGTGTATGATGTGCTGCCTCTTTACCAGGACGACTGGGCTTATGGAGTCGAATTCTCGCCTAATTCAGGCAAACTTTACGCGACCACCCAGGTGAGTATTTCCAAAGTAGTTCAGTACGATCTGACAAGCGGAGATTATTCTGTGATCCCGGATACGAAAACGATCGTAGGAAGCCCTTCGATTTCACAACCGGGCGGTCTGGCCCTTTCTCCGAACGGCAAAATTTACATGGCCGCATGGGGAGGTTTTCTTTCGGTTATCGAACAGCCGGATCTGGCCGGAACTGCCTGCTCTTATGTAGATAATGGGTTGAGCCTTGGCTCAGGACTGGCCAAACTTTCCATCCCCAATTTTCCCCCGTACCTCTTTGCGCCCAACTGGATCGAAAGTGCCGGGATCTGTCTTTATGATACCACCCATTTCTCCGTGTACGATAACACTGAAGCGGATTCTGTTTACTGGAATTTTGGCGACCCGGTTTCCGGTGCGGCCAACACGATGACCGCAACCGATGGATGGCATATTTATACGGCTCCAGGTTCATACACGACAACAGCAATTGTTTATGCCGGGGGCCCACCGGATACCCTGCATTTGGACGTAACTATTTACACCGTTCCTTTTGTGAGCCTCGGATCGGATACCAGTATGTGTCCCGGGGTACTCAGCCTGGATATTTACCCGGAGATTAGTGGAGTAACTTCTGTACGCTGGCACGATGGCAGCACTTCACCGGTTTATCACGCAACGGAGCCGGGCCTGATTTGGGCAATGGCATCCAATGCCTGCGCCACTTCCAGCGACAGCATGATGGTTTCCATGTCCAGTCTTGAAGTTGACCTGGGAGATGATCGGCGGATCTGCCGGCAGGAAGGGATCATACTCGGAACCGGCCTGACCGGAATGGACCATCTCTGGAGCAGCGGATCAACGGGCGAAGAAATCATCGTGCTTAC
>JANNSM010000123.1:0-20559 GCA_031402635.1 Bacteroidota bacterium
CAGGCCAGCGAACCCGGTTTTCCGTAATTGTACCTTGTTTCCACCAGGCTGAAGCCCGCCGTCTGCAGTTTTTCCCGGATTTCTCCGATGTTATAACCATCGCGGACATGCTCGCCGATAAATGACGACTCCTCACCGACACCGACATCGCTGCCGCCCTGATCGGACGGTGTAGAAATCAAAACCATTCCACCGGGTTTGAGCGAACGGTGAAAATTGCGGAAGACCTCTACGTCTTCCAGTACGTGTTCCATCACATCAACACAAAGGATAAAATCGAAGGCTCCGTCGCGGTGGTATTGCACCAAATCCTGCACCTGAAAAACCACCTGGTCGCTGCGGCCGATGCGGTGGAAAAACTGGTTGCAATCACTGACCTGTTCTTCCTTGACATCAATGGCCGTGATCGTAAAGCGAGGACTTTTTCCGCTGAGGTAATAGCTGTACTGACCAAAGCCCGCGCCGGCATCGAGGATATCAACGGGTTGATCCCGCAGGTTGTTTGCCCATTCCCGAATGGCTTTGTGAACGTGCCAGGATCGCAAAAGCAAGAGGTCCAGCAACCGGTAAAACAGGATACGCAGCAGCGGATGCCGATTGAAGACATTGCCCAGCGTTCGCTTTATCGGATCGTATTCCATCGGCGGGCATTAACGCGGAAGGTCCGCTGATCAGGAAGTCTTTGGGGAAGTGTTGCGGTTCTTCCACCAGGCAAAAACAGCACCACCTGCCAGCAACCAGAGCAGGATGGAGGAGCCCAGCGAAATCTTGATTCCGTTGCGGAAAGAAGGTGGGTCAAATTTGAAAACAAGTTCATGCTGACCGGCGGGAAGGGGCATTCCACGCAGCACGTAATTGACGCGGATATGATCGGCGGGTTTGCCATCCAGGTAGGCAATCCAGTCCACGTTGCCGCGGTAGTACATTTCGGAGAAAACGGCGAAAACCGGATTCGGGTTATTGACGCTGTAGGTCATTTCGTTGGCTTTGTAACCTGTCAACTGAATCTGACCTGGCAATCCCGGACGGAAATCGCCCACAGTAGCGCGGTCTTCCTCCCGGATGACGGCAGCTTTTGCCGGGTTTAATGTGCGCATGGCGGCCATTTCTTCATCGGCACTTTTTGCCCAGATCATGCTATCCACGGTCCATGCGTTGCCCAGGGCTCCGGGGTTTCGCTGAATTTTATTGTTGCGCGTCACCACATAACGGGTGTTGAGCATGTTGAGGATCGGCAGCGGCAGGTTGTACTGGTTGACGTTGATCAGGTCCTGGTATCGCCTGGATTTGGCTCCGTGGTAGCCGCTCACGGCGTGATAGGCGTACGGGGTCATCCCGTCCTGGTCAAGCCGAATGTTGGCGTTTAGCACCCTGAAGTGGGGATCGGTATCCTGAATTACCGGCATGCTCTGCCGCAAACTGTTTTCGTAAAATCCCTTATCCTGAAAATTATCCTTGTTGAGATAGTCCACATTGATCGTCATCAGGTCGGTGAGGATCAAAACACTCATTCCAACGGCGGCGTAACGGGGATTGATCTTGCCCCCAATGCCCACCCAGAGCAGCGCAAACGCAGCGCCAATAAAAGCCAGACTGCGAAGAGCATCTGCCCGGATCATCCCAACCCGGTCTTCGTGAACGGCATCAAAATAGGCAGCGAGTTTTGGTTCGGCTGCCAACACTTCTGCCTCGCGGAAGGACACCGGCTTATAGAACGTCCCCGCTCCGAGCGGAATGAGCGAAAGAACCAGCACGATCCCTCCGGCGGTGAGCAGCGCCCTGCGCTTAACGGCCACGGTCGCTTCGCCAAACAACAGGTGCTGGAGGGCAAACCCGGCCAGAACAACCATCGTCAAATCGGCGATGACCATGGCCATCATCACCGTCCTGAACTTGTTGTACATGGGGAAGTAATCGAACAAAAAGTAGTTGAACGCGGGGAAGTGCCTTCCCCAGGCCAGGAAGATCGAAAAAACGGTTGCGGCAATGAGCCAGCCGCGCTGCCGGCGCGGTGCTGTCAGGCATCCGGCAAGGAACAGGAAAATCACAATGGACCCGAGGTAAATCGGACCTCCGGTAAACGATAATTTGCCCCAATATTTGCTGGCGAGCTGCGCTATCTGTTGTACCTCCTGCTCCGGCGTTCCGGAAGACATCATCCGCCGCAAAACCTCCACACTGGCCGAGTTTTCGTCGGCGGCAAAATTCTGTTGCGAAGAGCCGCCAACGTAATTGGGGAAAAGCAACGTCAGCGTTTCCCCGATTCCATAACTCCAGTCAAAGGTGTAATCCCGGTCAAGACCTTTGGTGTTGCCGGTGTTGGCTACGGCCACAGGCTCACCTTCCGGCTGAGCAGCCGATGCGCTGAGTTCAGAGGGCCCGCGAATGGTCCAGTCGGCGTATTCCAGGGTGGTGAGAATTCGGGTTGCGTTGGCGCCAATGGCCAATCCGCTGATCAGCCCAAAGACCGCGATCGCTTTGGCAAATGGCACCAGCCTTTTTTCGCGCATGGCTACAATCCCTTCAGCGATCGTCCAGATACCGACCAGCAGGAACATGTAGTAGGTTATCTGCAGGTGGTTCACCGTAATCTGCAGCGTCATCGCAATCACGCTGATCAGAATACCCGGTCCGTACCGCCCCCGGAATAAGTAATTCAGACCCGCCACCACCAGCGGCATCAGGGCCACTGCATCGGCCTTTGAATTGTGGCCGGCTTCAATAAACGAGATAAAATAGGTGCTCAACCCGTAGGCGATAGCTCCTCCAGCCGCAACCCAGCCATTCATGCCAAACGCTATCAGCATGATATAAGTACTCAGCATGGCAAAAAAGCAGAAACTGATAGGACGGGGAACAATTTTTCGAAGGAAAACAAACAGGTTACCCGGGGTTTGCATCGAGATCTGGTAGGCCGGCATGCCGCCAAAGGTGGAATTGGTCCACAGGGGCTCTTCGCCGTATTGCTCCCGGTGTTGCTGGATCTCGTGCGACATGGCCACGTATTTGAACGTGTCGCCCTGGACCAGGATTTTTCCCCCAAGCGTGGGACTGAAATAGGCGACCGAAATCAGGAAAAAGACAAGAACGGCGAGTGCGTGCCAGAGCCAGCGCTTGCGGTCTTTTAGATCGGGAAGAGCCATGTTTCTTGAGAATGGTTTGGTGGGAACAGTTTGGGTTTCGGAGCCCCGGCCAGCGCTGTTTAAATCCGTGCCAAAGGTATCAAAAAGGCCCAACTGCAGCCGCGGGGGAAATTGCCTTAGCTTTGCCTGCGAAGCGGTTCAGCGGAAGCTTATGCGCAGACGGCCAGGCTTGCCGAACTGTTTTGGAGGTTCGGAAAATCTTCTTTTGCCGCCCTAATAACCCTCCCGTTTTGATATGAAGGAAACTATTTTACTAACTGGCGCCGGCGGTCAAATTGGTGTTGAACTGACCACCCGGTTGCGGCAATCCTTCGGAAATTCCGCCGTTGTTGCCACGGACGTTCAGTTTTCTGAAGCGCTTTCCGCCGGTGGTCCTTTTGAAAAGCTTGATGTCACGGATGCCGGCGCAGTCCGGGAGTTGTTCGGACGGCTGAAGCCCACCCAGGTTTACCACCTCGCTTCGCTGCTCTCGGCTACTTCAGAGCGCAAACCCCAACTGGCCTGGGAAGTGAATGTCAATGGCCTTTTACTGATGCTGGAGGCTTGCCGCGAAAGCGGTTCCCGTTTGTTCTGGCCTTCGTCCATTGCCGTTTTTGGTCCCAACACGCCCAGGCAGAATACGCCTCAGCGGACCGTGATTGACCCCGTTACGATTTACGGCATCGGCAAGCTCACCGGCGAGCGCTTATGTGCTTATTACAAAGCCAAACACGGACTGGACGTCAGGAGTTTGCGCTATCCCGGGCTCATCAGTTATAAAGTCATGCCCGGCGGGGGCACCACCGATTATGCTGTGGATATTTTCTTTCAGGCCGTCGAGCGCGGCAGTTACACCAGCTATCTGGGACCCGACACAGCGTTGCCGATGATGTACATGGACGATGCCATTCGCGGCACCCTGGAGTTGATGGCTACTGATGCAACAAAGCTTAAGACCGCCGAAGGCTATAATTTTTCGGCCATCAGTTTCACGCCGGCTACCCTGGCAGAGGCCATCCGCGCGCAGATACCCGGTTTCACCATCGCTTATCAGCCGGATGAACGCCAGGCCATTGCCGATACCTGGCCGGCCTCTATTGACGACCGCGAGGCCCGGGTTGAATGGGAATGGAAGCACCGATTCGAACTCCACGACATTGTTTCTGTTATGCTCAATGGCGTGCGGGAAAAACTGGGCGTTTCTGCAGGATAGTCCAACTTCAGGGAGTCACGTCAACAGTCCAGCTATATTCTTCCGATGGATTATTGACCCCGTCCCATGCCTCCAGTTCAAAAGTATAAAGACCGGGAACCAGTGTAGAGGGAAGCGTGTATTCCAGGTTATAATTAAAAACAGTTCCGGTGCCCGATGGCAACATTTCATTCACAGCCGTGTATCGGTTGCCGCTCTCCTGACGGATATACATCAGTTTGATGGCTGCATTGCCCCCTTCGCCCAGAGAAATATTGTCTTGCAGGGAGCCCGTTGCCTGCAGCACAGCACCTCTGGGTAAACTGATGGTAGTACCGGGCGAAGGGCTGCTTACGTTGAGCACCGGGGCTTCCAAATCCAGATTGTTTTGCAACAAAATAGAATAAACATAGCCGGTTGCATCGCTGTTGCCCGCCTGGTCAACCACCTGCAATTGGAAATGATAGGCGCCTGCGGTGGGATTTGCCGGTGCGATAACCCGAACCGATTTTTCCACTTCCGCGCCTTCGAGATCGTCAATGGTCAGCACTGACCAATCCTGGGTATTCTCACTTATGTTTTCGGCGAGCCGCTCATGTCCGTGGCAGTCAAAATCGGTATGGATATCCAGTTTGAACTGACTGAGGGCTTCATTGTCGCTCAGCAGAAGATCGAGGACAAGTGTATCGCCGCCGCTGAGGTGGTAAACTTCCTGCTCCACTCCGCCGCAAATCGTGTCCGGGAAAGGCAGCGGTGCGCGGGAAAGAAATTGGATTTGGGGCACATCAAGATCGGCGTTGGAGTCGCAGCCCGGGATCAGCAGAAGTAAAGGAATCAAGAGTACAGCCGCGATGCTTAACCTTGTTTTTTTAACCCATGAAATGCGAACCATACAACCTTCCGTTTTGCTTGAAATGAAATGATTTGATAAAATTAATGCAACTTTGTTGCAAATAGCGGGAATTTCGAAAAAGATATTGGTGAATGATGAAAGGTGTCAGGCCGGTCGGGGGTTATTGGTTTATCCGTTTTGTACTTGGCATTGCCATCCTGATGCCGGGGGTATTGTCTGCACAGCTTACCGGCCGTGTTTCTGACCGGCAAAACATGGGTTTGCCCGGAGCAACGGTACTGCTTCTCCCGGATTCAATTTTTACGGCAACCGATCTTGATGGCCGGTTTTTGTTTACCGTCAACCGGGCTGACCGTTATACTATTTCGGTGCGGTATATCGGGTTCCGGAGTTTCACCACGCCGGTATTTTTTTGGCCGAAAGAGCCTGTTCCGGAAATCCGGCTTGACCCGGAAACCGCCGTGCTCGAGACGGTTGTTATCCATGAAGAGCACGATCACCTGGAAGATGAGCTGGCTACCGGCCATCTCAGCCGGGAGTGGTTGCAGGGAGGGGACCGAAGTTCGTTTTCCGCGGCTCTGGAGCGCGAGCCGGGCATTGCCGTAATCCGCACGGGAGTAGGCATCACCAAGCCGGTGATCCGCGGCTTGAGTGGCCAGCGCATCATCGTTCATGATCAGGGGATCAAGCAGGAAGGCCAGCAATGGGGAGCCGATCACGGGATGGAAATTGACCCGTTTTCCGTGGAGCGTGTGGAACTGATCAAGGGCCCGGGTTCGCTGGTTTACGGGTCCGACGGCCTGGGCGGTGTTATCCGGATTCTTCCCCCGGTTCTGCCCGAAGAAGGCATTTTGAAGGCCGGTTTTGAAACTGTTTACCGCAGCGTAAATCAACACGCCGGCGGTACGGCTTATGCCGGTTTCCGGCGAAAGGGTTTTTTCGCCATGGGCCGGTATTCGCACCAGAATTTTGGCGACTACGCCGTTCCCGCCGACTCTTTTGTTTTTCAGGGCTACCGCCTGCCCATCGAAGACGGGCAACTCAAAAATACAGCCGGCAGAGAGTCTGCCGGCCAGTTAGTGCTGGGCCGGGTGCAACAGCACAGCATGACCCGGCTGACGCTGAGCCGCTACCGCCTGGATGCGGGATTGTTTTCAGGCGCCGTGGGCATTCCCCGCAGTTATGCGCTGGAGCCCGATGGCGATCGCCGCGACGTGGATTTTCCCAGCCAGATGGTGGAGCACTGGAAACTGGCGCTCAACCAGCGGCTGGATTTCGGCCCCAATCTGCTCAGCGTTGACCTGGGCATTCAGCGCAACCTGCGCCGCGAGTTTTCCTTTCCGGAGTTTCACAGCCTGCCGGTTGTGGATCCGTCCAATACGCTGGCCCTCGAGCTCGAGCTGTGGACCTACTCGCTGAGTGCCCACTACGACCAGCAACTGGGTCGCGGCTGGACCAGCACGTATGGCGCGGATTTGCAGGCCCAGAACAACCGTACCGCGGGCTTTGAAACTTTGCTGCCGGCGTTTCGGCTGTTGCGGGGAGGGGTTTACGGCGTGGCGTACCGGGCTCTGAATAAAAACAACCGGCTGACCCTTGGCATTCGTCTGGATGGCGGAGCAAACCACTCCGATTTTCAGCAGCGCTACATCTACAATTCATCGGCAGAAATAACGGATTCGCTGCGCACCGAAGTGCTGGATGCCGGGTTTGGAAATTATTCGCTGGGCATCGGGTATAACCGCGAGTGGCCGGCTCCGGGGCTGCTGTTCAGAATTCACGGGGGAAAAAGTTTTCGCCTGCCACATCCCGCCGAAATGGTGTCCAACGGGGTACACCATGGCACCTTTCGCCACGAGCAGGGCAATCCCGACCTGCGCTCGGAGCACGGCTACCAGCTCGACGCAGGCCTGGAATGGCAGCAGAGTACGCTGTTCGCCGCGCTGTCCGGCTACCTGAATTTTTTCGACAACTACATCTACCTGGCTCCGTCCGGTCAACTGAGCCCGCTCCCGGAGGCCGGACAGATTTACCAGTACCGCCAACACGATGCCGTTTACTCCGGGTTTGAAGCCCAACTAATCTGGAAACCGGTGCCGTCTGTGAACACGGAACTCAGTGCTGACTACGTTTACAATTACAACCTGGAGACCACTCTTCCGCTGCCCTTCACGCCGCCGGCCTCCGTCCGCCATTCGTGGCGCTTTTCCCGGCCCGGCCGCGGAATCTTCGGGGAGAGTTATGTTACTGTTGCCGCGCGTTATCGCTTTGCTCAAAACAGAACGGATCGCAACGAGTTGGCCACGCCGGACTACGTGCTGCTGGAAGCAGGCATTGGCACACGGATTTTACTGGGTCAGCAGGCGTTGGAATTGCAGTTACAGGGCTTCAACCTGATGAATGCTTCCTATCTGGATCACCTTAGCCGATACCGGCTGATCGGGATTCCGGAGCCGGGTCGAAACATAGTGATCAGTCTTCGCCTGCCGCTGGATCTCCGGATAGCTTCCGCGACGTAAGCAACGGGCTTTATCCCGGAATCCGCTGCTTAGCGGCCTCATAGGCCAACATGCCTACCGCAACGCTGACGTTATACGAATCAAAATGTCCGGGCATCGGAAGGCGCAGTTCCCCATCCAGATTATCTCGAACACCGGCGCTCAGTCCTTCGCCTTCAGCACCCGCCACGATGGCAAACGGGATTTTCAAATCCTCTTCCCAGGGCCACGAAGAACCTTTGGCCGACAATCCGTAAATCCTCAATCCGTGCTGCCGAATTTGCTCCAACGCGCCGGCTGCGGATAATTCACGACAGACCGGGATGTTGAGCAAGGCCCCGGCTGACGCCTTGATCGCTTCGGAGTTGGCCGGTGCTGCATCGCGCAAACCCACCACCAGGCCATGAGCCCCGGCTGCCAGTGCCGTGCGGGCTATGGCTCCAAAATTTCGAACATCCGTCACGCCGTCCAGAACGATGATGAATGGGCTGAGCCCCTGCTCGTAAACAAACGGCAAAAGATCTTCGAGCAACTGGTAGCGGATCTCTGCTGTGTACGCCACCACGCCCTGGTGATGCCCGGAGGTCATCCGGGCCAGCGCCTCCCGGGGAACAGCCTGCATCGGCACGCGAAACCGGCGGCTAAGTTCTTTCAGGGCAATAATGGCTTCTCCGCTGGCACCTCGCTGAAAAAATACTTTCTCAACGGGTGTGGCCGATTCAAACAACTCCAGAACGGGTTGTCTTCCAAACACCAGATCGTGCCGCTTACTGCGCGACACCGAAGGTTTCTTGAAGCATCTTCTGGCAGGAACTGTGCATGTAAGGCGGCCAGTATAGCGGGCTGTTGGCCTGCCAGGAAGCAGCGCACTGGCTTCGCAGCGCATCTGCTTTTTCGGGCAGTTCCAGGTCTTCATAAAGCCGGATAAGGCTGGCCGCTGCGCCAAGCGCACCCAGGCGGGCCAGGCTGTTCTCACCTGCGCAAGTCAACTGTCCCTGGGCTGGCTGTCCGCCAAAAAGATCCCGCATGTAAATGGCCTGAACGTCGCCTTCACGCACACCGTTGAGGGTAAGCAGCCAGTCCAGTTCAGAACTGATGAGTTTGGCTGTTTCATCCGCCACTTGTTCGGCTTTTTGGCGCTCACCCAACTCGAGCAGCATGTTGGCGATGCCAACCATATTCATGTCGTAGGGCAGCGACTCCGCCGGGAAACTGGTCAGCATCTTGTCCAGCACATTCACTGCCTGCTGACGCCGCTCGGTGACAATGCTTTCCGGTGCGCCGGATTCCGCATTCATCAGTACGGCCAGGCTGTCGTCCATCTCACCGAGCATGCTCTGGATAGCATCGGCACGGGAGGCCTCATTGATCAGGTCGAAGGCGAGTTGCTGGTAAAGCAGGTATTTGATGGACAAGATGGCGTTGAGCCCGGAAGGGTCTTTGTAAATCGGTTTGCCTTTTTCAATTCCGCCAAAGTGAAAAGCGTCGGACATAATCAGATCGTACATGACCTGCGTATTCATGTTCTGACGATACCCGGAGCGTCTGCCCGTCTCATCCGGTTTTTCAACCGGGACGAATTTGTAGCACATGCCGTCATGGCGGAAGTATTTCTCCAGACCCAGAAAGGCGTCACTCTGCACGGTCATGGCAAAGTAGATTGGCCGGTCCCAGTTGGTAGCGCCGATGATGTCCAGCGTCATCAAATCGTTTTTGTACAAACTGCGCTTGTTCAGGTTCACCGTCAACTGGGGAACCACATAGGGAGCTTCCTCCGGAGTGACGATCCCGTTGTCAATGACTTTCTGGCGGTCAACCGGAATGCTGATCAGGCGGGTAGGAACATAGGGATTCGGATTTTCCCGGATAAAGGCCATAAACCGGTTGACGTCAATTCGCTGGTCTTTGAATTTGCTTTCCTCATCAAATTCAAGGTAAACGTTGTTGTCAGCCTGAACATCTTTTTCGGACATGGTCATCGCTACCGGAGCGGCCACGTTGACTGCTCGGCGTAGTGCGTTGATATACCAGTCCACACCGAGCAGGCTCAGGTTGACAATTCGGATGTCCGGCCGGATATTCTCCACTTCCTGGGCATACCACAGCGGATAGGTGTCGTTATCGCCCTGGGTGAAAAGAATGGCGTTTTTCTGGCAACTGTTCAGGTAGTTGCCGGCAACGTCTCGGCCAAAGGTCCGGTTGGAGCGGTTGTGGTCATTCCAGTTCTGGAAGCCCATGAGTACCGGCACAACCCCGCAAATGGCCGCCAACCCCAGCGCATGGGCGGGTTTGCCGGAAAAGACCTGCCCGAGTCCGATCGAAAAGGCCCCGAAAACACCAACCAGCAACAGCGAAAAAGCCAATACCATAACAAATGGCATGAGGCTGTATTGCGTCAATCCGGTGATAAACATGATGGCGGCAATCACGGCGGCGCCGATCAGGTATTGTCCGAGTACTTTGCCTTTTCGGTCACCCCCGACTTCAAGGAGACCCAATACGCCCATGCCTATCCACATGGCAAAGGCAAAAAATGCCCCGACCAGCGCGTAGTCGCGCTCCCGCGGTTCTATTGGCGGCTGATTGGAGTTGATGAGGTTCATCACGCCCATAAAAAAGAACAGGATGAACACCACCACAAACCCTCGCTTGTCATTCCGGTACTGCCAGACCATGCCAATCAGTCCCAGCACAAAGGGCAGCAGAAAATAGGTGTTCCGGCTGTACTCGCTGGTTTCGGAAACCGGCAGGTTTTGCAACTGAGGGTGTTTGGCCTTGTCAAGAAATTCGATCCCCGTTATCCAATTTCCGTTTTTGTTACCGTCAGCCAGGTAGCCCTGGCGGTCGTTCTGGCGGCCGGAAAAATTCCACATAAAATAGCGCCAGAACATATAGCCGATCTGGTAATCAAAAAAGTAACGAATGTTATCTCCGTAAGTGGGAACATAGTTGGCTCCTTCGGCATCATTCAGCCCTAAAAAAGCGTAGTACATGGATAAATGCCGGCCTTCAGGAGAGCCCATTCGCGGAAAGAACACTTTTTTGTTGCGCTCCATCAGACTGGCCACTTCGGGCGGCATATTGGCCGGGTTGATGTTGGGGTACACCGACCGGATATCATAAACATATTCTTTCTTCTGGCCGATGACTTCGTATTTGCCATCGCTTTTGCGGTAAATCGGTCCGGCATCTTCGGCGCTCACCGGGCGGGCCGTGAAATACGTTCCGATAAGCAGGTCACGCGTGCCGTATTGCTCGCGTTTGAGGTAACTGAGAAAACTGTGAACGTCGGTGATGCCGTTCATGTTGATAGAAGGCTCTGCCGCTGCCCGGATCAACACCATGGCATAAGAGCTAAAACCCATCAACAGGAAAACCAGGCTGAGCAGCGCAGTGTTAAGCCACTGCTTGCCCTGCAAAGCCGAACGGCGGATTCCCCACGCAAGGCCGCCGATGATGACAAGACTGAGCAGGATAATCCCGGAAAGCAATGGCGCCCCGAGGCTGTTTACAAAAAAGACATCCAGATTAGCTGCGATGGCAATCAGGTAATCCAGCACGAAATAGAGAATGAAGACCAGGATGCCCACCGAAATGCCGGCAGCCGCGAGGATACCCTTTCGCGTTACCGGGAACTTGCGGAAATAATACAGGAAAACCACCGCCGGAATAACCAGCAGGCTCAGCAGGTGTACGCCTCCGGAAAGTCCGAGCATCAGCGCGATGAACAGCAGCCAACGGTCAGCTCCCGGCTCTTCGGCCACGCGGTCCCAGCGGGTCATGGCCCAGAAAATCAGCGCGTAGAAAAAAGTGGCCAGCGAGTAAACTTCCGCCTCCACGGCCGAGAACCACAGCGAAGTCATGAAGGCTCCGACGGTGGCACCGATAACCCCGGCACCGATGGCGGCCGCCGTTTTTGATTCAGTCCACGCTCCGCTGCGGCTCAGAACTTTCCGCGCAAAGTAGGTAATGCTCCAGAACAGAAACAAGATGGCCGCTGAGCTGCTTAGCGCTGAGAACAGGTTCATCATCGTGTCCGCATTGGACGGACCTCCGCCGAGCAGCGTGAACAGGCGGCCAACCATCAGAAAGATCGGGGCGCCCGGCGGGTGTACAACCTGGAGTTTGTAGGCCGCGGAAATAAACTCTCCGCAGTCCCAGAAACTGGCGGTACCTTCCATGGTCATCGCGTAAACCAGGGAGGCAAAGGCGAAGATTAGCCAGCCGGTAATGTTGTTGGCGCGTTCAAATCCCTTCATACAAATACAGATAACTTCCTTTTAAAAGAAGGTCAAAGTTAAACCAATAAACGGGATCAGTTTTTTGGCGCTTTTCGTTCTTATGGCGGAAACCAGGGCTTTGCGCGGTCTTCTTTACCTTTGCGTTTCTGTTTTTGTGGATTCTTTAAAATTTCCATCCCATGCCAGTGATTAGCGAAACCGTTCTGCGCGACCGGGATCTTTTCCGAAAGCAATTTGATGACGGCAAGCCATACCGGAATGTTGTTATTGACAATTTTCTGGACGCGGGCATCGCGCAGTCGCTCTACGAACATTTCCCAAAGGTTGAAGAAATGCGCAAGCACTACAGCAACCTCAACGAGAAAAAGTCAGAAGGGTCCAGTTTTGACGTCTGGCATCCCGATTTCAACCGGGTCCGGGAAGCCATTATGGGGCCGGAGTTCACGGCCTGGATGGAGGATGTTACGGGTTTTAAGCCCCTGGTACTCCCCGATGATCACCGCGGCAGCGGCCTCCACCAGGGCACAGACGGCAGCTATTTGGACATCCACGTGGATTTCTCCATTCACCCGATTCGCAACATTCACCGCCGTCTCAACCTGTTGATTTTCCTCAATCCGGGCTGGAAAAAGGAATACGGTGGTCTTTTAGAGCTTTGGGACCCCAAAGTAGAGCGACTCGAATATGAAATTATGCCATCCTTCAACCGGGCGGCAATTTTCGAGTGCAACGATGTTTCTTACCACGGCTACGACAAGATCAGTGTTCCCGATGGCATCACCCGGAAGTCGTTTTTCGCTTATTACTACACGCCGATTCAGCAGGATGTCAAGTACCACGACACCATTTTCAAGCCCCGTCCCTCAGATACGATGCTGAAAAAGACGCAAACCGCCGTCAAGGAAAGCTCTAAAAACCTGATCAAGAAGTCGTTGCAGCGACTGGGTCTCAAATCCTTGTTTGAAAAATTCGAATAGCCGTTTCCCAGTTTAACAGGAACCGCTATTTTTGTGCTCCGCTGTCAAAGTGGTAGTGCTTCAGGCCCGTAGTGTAACTGGCAACACGTCTGATTTTGGTTCAGAAGAGTCTAGGTTCGAGCCCTAGCGGGCCTACAGGAACCGGGAAGTGAAAGCTTCCCGGTTCTTCATTTAAGGGACTTTCCCCGGAGTTTCAGGGCTGCTTTTGAAGGTTGACGGGATTTTAAAGGTTCGCTCATCAGGCGACTTTTTCTTACCTTTGCCCTTCCCTTAAAAAATCATGGTCGTTAACGAGGTCAAATTGTTCTCCGGGAGCCAGTCCCAGTACCTGGCCGAGAAGATAGCCGACTTTTATGGTCAGCCGCTCGGCAAGGTAGTCGTGGAGCGCTTCAGCGACGGTGAATTTCAGCCCAACCTGCTGGAATCGGTGCGGGGCAATTACGTATTTCTGATCCAGAGTACGTTTACTCCAACCGACAACCTTTTTGAATTGCTGTTGATGATTGATGCGGCCAAAAGGGCTTCGGCGCATTACATCGCCGCGGTGATTCCCTTTTTCGGCATGGCCCGCCAGGACCGCAAAGACAAGCCCCGTGTGGCCATTGCCAGCAAGCTGGTGGCCAACCTGCTGGTCTCCGCCGGCGCCAACCGCGTCATGACCATGGACCTTCATGCCGACCAGATCCAGGGCTTCTTTGACATTCCGGTTGACCACCTCCAGTCCACGGCGGTGTTCATTCCCTACCTGGAAAAGATGAACCTTGAAAACGTGGTGTTTGCTTCGCCGGATGTTGGCAGCACCAAGCGCAACCGCAGCTACGCCATTCACTTTAACACCGACCTGATCATCTGCGACAAGTACCGCAAACGCTCCAACGAGGTGGCGGAGATGACCGTGATCGGTGAAGTCCGTGGAAAAGATGTGGTCATCATTGATGACATCGTGGACACCGCCGGCACGCTTTGCGCGGCCGCGGATGCCCTGATGGAAAAAGGAGCCAACAGCGTTCGGGCTTTTGCCACGCACCCCGTGCTTTCCGGCAAAGCGTATGAGCGAATTGAGAGTTCCGGGTTGCAGGAACTCTACGTAACCGATACCATTCCGCTTCGCAAGCGGTCCTCAAAAATCAAGGTGGTTTCCGTAGCCAAACTTTTTGGCCGCGCAATCCGCCATACCCACGAACACCGTTCTATCAGTTCCCTGTTTATCTAACAATCCGCTACAAACAGCGCGCGCCATGAAGACCATGACCATTGAAGGCCAGATTCGCACCGATCTGGGCAAAAAAGCCAGCCGCAACCTCCGCCGCGAGGAGAATGTTCCCTGTGTACTTTACGGTGCCGGTGAAAACATCCATTTTGCAGCTCCGCTAACGGCATTCCGCCACATTGTTTACACGCCGGACTTCCTCAAAATTGACCTCAACCTGGATGGCAAACACTACGAGGCCATAATCAAGGATGTTCAATTTCACCCGGTCAAAGACGATGTCACCCATGTGGACTTCCAGCGTCTGGACGAAGGCAAGCGCTTGTCAACTGAAATTCCGGTCAAGCTGATCGGCTCATCGCCCGGAGTTCGCGAAGGTGGCAAAATGAAGGTGCGCGTCCGTAAACTGATTGTCAAGGTTGACCCTAAATACCTCGTGGAATTTATTCCCGTTGACATCAGCGAGCTCACCCTGGGCCGCTCGGTGCGCGTCGGTGATTTAAAGGTCGAAGGAGTGGAAATCATGAACAGCCCCGGTATTCCGGTGGCCACCTGTGAGATCCCCCGAGCCCTGCGCGGAAAAGGAACCGCTGCCGAAGAAACACCCGTCGCCGGAGCCGCCAAAGCTGCACCAGCAGCCGCAGCGCCCGCAAAAGGTGCAGCTCCGGCAAAAGCCGCAGCGCCCGCAAAAGCCGCAGCGCCCGCGAAAGGCGCCGCCCCGGCCAAGCCGGCCGGCAAGTAAGCCCAAGCTGCCGATACCATGCGATACCTGGTGGCCGGTCTGGGCAATTTCGGTCCGGAATACACCGGAACCCGCCACAACATCGGATTCGATGTGGCGGATTACCTGGCCCGCAAATACGAAGTCGCGTTCAAAACCGAGCGTCTTGCTGAAGTGGCGGAAATCCGCTACCGCGGCCGTTTTATCCGCCTGATCAAGCCGCTGACCTACATGAATCGCAGCGGCAGGGCCGTCCGGTACTGGATGGACCAGGACAAAATTTCGCCCGAGCGACTGCTGGTGGTAGTAGACGATCTGAACCTTCCGCTCGGAAAACTGCGCCTGCGCACCAAGGGCAGTCATGGCGGGCACAACGGCCTGGCCGACCTCGAAGAAGTGTTTGGCAACAATGCCTACCCTCGGTTGCGTGTCGGGATCGGCAGCGAGTTTTCCAAGGGCGAGCAGGTAGATTTTGTGCTCGGTCGCTGGACCGCGGAGGAAAGTCGAATTTTGCAGGAGCGCATTCCCCTGGCAGCCGAAGCGGCCCTTCGCTTTACCGCGCAAACCCCCGGCCAGGTCATGGAGTGGGCCAATGCCCAGTAATTCCTCAGATTCCTATTCCCCATGACTTGTTTTTGCATCGGACGAAATTATGCGGAGCACGCAGCCGAACTCGGCAATGCTGTTCCCGACAAACCCCTGTTGTTTGCCAAGCCCGCAACCGCAGTTCTCAGCGGCGGTGCGCCCTTTATCCTTCCGGATTTCAGCCGGGATATCCACTATGAAACCGAACTCGTGTTGCGGGTTTGCCGCAAAGCCGCAGCTATCCGCGAGCAGGATGCCTGGGATTACGTGGACGCGCTGACTATCGGCGTTGACCTGACCGCCCGCGATTTGCAGTCCGAGCTCAAGGCCAAGGGCCAGCCCTGGGAAATCGCCAAGGGATTTGACCACAGCGCACCTTTGGGAGAATTCATACCCATTCCACAGTCCCTTAAAAATGAAGGACTTGCGTTTGAAGGCATGATCAATGGAAAGGTGGTTCAGCACGGAAATACGGCCCAAATGATCTTTCCGGTTCCGGCCTTTATGGCCTATCTTACCCGCTTCTTTACCCTGCAACCAGGCGATCTACTCTTCACCGGCACCCCGGCCGGCGTGGGTCCGCTCCATGCAGGGGACCGGTTCGAGGGGTATCTTCTGGATTCAATATCCGGGGAAAGGCAACAAAAACTCCTCGATTTCGAAATACTGGGACATGGGTGACGGAAAAACGGCCGTTCAGGCGATCAGCCTGGACATCCTGCTGGAGGCTTACCGCAAGATGTGCCTGAGCCAGGCCATGTCCGAAACCTATGACCGGAACCGGAATGTATGTTACTACGTTCACGCTAATGCCCGGGGTCACGAAGCCATTCAGTTGGCCGTGGGAATGCAGTTGACTCCGCAGGACTGGGTTTCGCCTTACTACCGTGACGATGCCATGTTGCTCGGGATTGGCTGGCAGCCGGAGGAGCTGATGCTGCAACTGATTGCCAAAGGCACGGATCCCTTTAGCGGAGGCCGGAATTACTACAGCCATACCTGTTCGCGGCGTCCGGAATTCGCCAAAATGATTCACCAGAGCAGTGCCACGGGGATGCAGGCCATTCCCGCCACCGGCATTGCGCAGGGATTGCGCTATCTCGAAAAACAGGGACTGGACCGCAGCGATGCCCGCCCGCTCGTGGTCTGTTCGCTGGGAGACGGCTCCATGACCGAGGGCGAAGTCTCCGAAGCGCTGCAGTTTGCCGCACTGAAGCAATTGCCCATTGTGTTTCTGGTGCAGGACAACGACTGGGGCATTTCGGTGATGGGCTCAGAGTGCAGAACCACCAATGCCTACGAATACGCGGCCGGGTTTAAAGGCCTGGGTCGAAAAACCATTGACGGCGCCGATTTTACCGAATCCTGGGAGGCTGTTCACGAAGTGTTTGACTGGGTTCGAAAACACCGCAAACCGGTTTTATTGCACGCCCGCGTTCCGTTGCTTGGTCACCATACCAGCGGCGTTCGCCGGGACATGTACCGACCCGATGATGACCTGGCCGAACACCGCAGCCGCGATCCGCTGCCCAGGTTGCATCGCCTACTTTTAGAGAACGGGGCAGAGGAATCGGTATTGGAGGCCATTCGCCAGGAAGCCGCCGCCGCCATTGATGCCGCGTTTCAGCAAGCTGTTGAAGCCCCCGAGCCCGACCCGGCCACCGTTGGCGACCACGTGTTTGCACCGCCCGCAATCACCGCCGAGCAGGGCGAGCGCGCTCCGGAAGATGCCGGCAAAGCCATTATGGTTGATGCCGCCCTGCACGCCATGGGCGAAATTCTGGAAGCCCATCCCGAAGCGCTGTTGTACGGCCAAGACGTGGGCCGGCGGCTGGGCGGCGTATTTCGCGAGGCCGCGCTGCTGGCGCAGCGCTACGGCGATGAACGAGTGTTCAACACCGCCATTCAGGAAGCCTACCTCGTGGGCTCCACAGTCGGCATGTCGGCCACCGGATGCCGCCCTATCGTTGAAATTCAGTTTGCCGATTATATCTGGCCCGGCGTTAACCAACTGGTCAGCGAGTTGTCTAAAAGCTGCTACCTCACTAACGGACAATTCCCTGTTTCCGCCGTCATACGCGTTCCTATCGGCGCTTACGGCAGCGGCGGCCCTTACCATTCCGGCTCCGTGGAATCTGCGCTGCTTTCTATCCGCGGCATCAAGATCGCCTATCCGTCTAACGCTGCCGACATGAAAGGCATGCTCAAAGGCGCATTTTACGACCCCAATCCCGTCATTGTCCTGGAGCACAAAGGCCTCTACTGGTCCAAAGTTCCGGGCACGCAGGCCGCCAAGTGCACCGAACCCGGCGCGGATTATATTGTCCCTCTCGGCCTGGCGCGGGTTGCCCTCGAAGCCGATGCGGAACGGGTAGCCGGCGGGGATTCAGTTGGCGTGATAACGTATGGTATGGGTGTTCACTGGGCGCTGAACGCCGCTCCCGCTTTCGGGGGAAGGGTCGAGATCCTTGATTTGCGCAGTCTGCACCCGCTTGATGAGGAAGCCGTGCTCGCGCAGGTCCGCCGACATGGAAAAGTCTTTGTGCTCACCGAAGAGCAACTGGAAAATTCCTTTGCCGAAGCGCTGGCCGGGCGCATTGCCTCCAAAGCCTTCCGTTTTCTGGATGCCCCGGTAGCCACACTCGGGGCGCTCAACCTGCCGGCCGTTCCCCTGAATTCCGGTCTGGAGCGCGCCATGCTGCCCAATGTGGAAAAAGTAGCCGCAGTTATCGAAGAGCTGTTGAATTATTAAGCAGCCTCCATCCATTCTTTTTTCTTTTTCCCCCCGGTTTCCACGGTGATTTCACAAGCATTTGTGCAAGTTTGCGGATAGGTCTAGCTTTGCCGCTCAATTTCCCAATATGCCCTACTTTTTTACCTCGGAATCTGTCTCCGAAGGCCACCCCGACAAGATTGCCGACCAGATTTCTGACGCCATTCTGGACCATTTTCTGGCCCAGGACCCCGAAAGCAAAGTGGCTTGTGAAACCCTGGTCACCACCGGCCTGACCATCCTGAGCGGAGAAGTCCGTTCAAAGGCGTGGGTTGATGTACAAACGGTTGCCCGCGACACCATCCGGAAGATTGGCTATGTTCATAGCGCCTACAAGTTTGACGCTGATGCCTGTGGCGTTGTCTCAGCCATTCACGAACAGTCCGATGACATCTACATGGGGGTCGCCAAGCCGACCGTGGAAGAGCAGGGCGCCGGCGATCAGGGCATGATGTTCGGCTATGCCACCAACGAGACGGCCAACTACATGCCGCTTGCTCTTGATTTATCGCATGCCCTGTTGCGCGAGCTGGCAGTCCTTCGCCGCGAAGGGAAACTGATGCCTTACCTGCGCCCGGATGCTAAAAGCCAGGTCACCCTGGAGTACAACGATGATCACACGCCACGCCGCATTGAAGCGGTGGTGGTTTCCACCCAACATGACGACTTTGACAAGGAGCCGGCTATGCTGGCCAGAATTAACCGGGATGTGCGGGAAATTTTGATTCCGGGCGTGCTGAAAAAACAACCCAAAGCCATTCAGAAACTGTTTGGAACGGACATCAAATACCATATCAATCCTACGGGCAAATTTGTGATCGGCGGCCCTCATGGTGATACCGGGTTGACCGGACGCAAAATCATTGTGGATACTTACGGCGGAAAGGGCGCACACGGGGGAGGTGCATTTTCCGGTAAAGACCCTTCAAAAGTGGACCGCTCGGCAGCGTATGCTGCACGGCACGTCGCCAAAAACATGGTTGCCGCGGGCGTTGCCGACCAAATGCTGGTTCAGGTCAGCTATGCGATTGGGGTTGCCCGGCCGATGGGCATCTTTGTGGATACCTACGGAACCGCTAAAGTCAATCTCCCCGATTCGGTCATTGCCGAAAAAGTTATGGAATTGTTTGATATGCGACCGGGCATGATCGTAAAGCGGCTTAAGCTCAAAAATCCGATTTACTCCGAGACCGCTGCTTACGGCCACATGGGCCGGACGCCGGAGACCAAAACCGTGGAGTTCCGCACCAACGGCAAAGTGATCAGCAAGAAGGTAGAAACATTCACCTGGGAAAAACTGGACTATGTTTCCGCCGTCAAAAAAGCGTTTGGGATCAAGTAACCGCTGTTTTCGCGGCAAAAACTGTAAAAAAGGACCCAACGGGTCCTTTTTTTGTCTTGGTTGGCTACCCTGACTATCTTAATTTTTTCTACGCATTGCTCCTTTCTTTTTCAAACGAGTTCCCCTTATCTTACAGTGAAATTTACTTTTAGGGCAAAAACGCCGCCTTGCTGATATTTGAATAAATCGCAATTCACATGAAGCTTTTCAACCTGATTTTACCCGCTCTGGCATTCGCCGGAGTTTGCCGTGCCCAGGTCGCGCCCATGGATTTTACCCTGGCCAATGGATCGGCCGGAGTTGATCATGTCTATGGCAATACCAACTTCATGGGCGGAGGGGTTGCCTTTTTTGACTACAACAATGACGGTTGGGAAGACCTCTATTTATCCGGGGGAAATCTCCGGGATGCGCTTTACGAAAACAACGGCGATGGAACGTTTACAGAAGTGGGTGTTGCCGCCGGTTTGAATATCACCAATGGTTTCGGTACACACGGCGTTACCACGGCCGATATTGACCGTGACGGAGACCGGGATGTTTTCCTGATCACCCTGAACAGTTGGAGCAACCACCTGTTGCGAAACAACGGTGACGAAACGTTTACGGATATTTCCATTGAGGCTGGTTTTTCTGACGACATTGCCTGGAGCACGGCGGCTGCCTTCGGCGACTACAACCTTGACGGCTGGCCTGATTTGTACGTTGGAAATTACGTGTACAATATGGCCATCACTTATGACAGCGTCGGCGTTGTGAACGGTTTTGCCCACGATTGTGATGAGAACTGGCTTTACGTCAATAATGGCGACGGCACCTTCACCGAAGTCAGCGAACTGATGGGTGCAAAAGCCGGAGCCGGTTGCGATTTGGCGGTCACTTGGACGGACTACGACATGGACAATGACGTGGATATCCTCATCGCTAATGATTTTGGGGAATTCATCGTGCCCAACCAGTTGCTTCGCAACGACAATCCGGGTTCATTTACCGACGTCAGCGTAGCAGCTAATGTCAATGTGGGCATGTACGGCATGGGTATCGC
>JANNSM010000124.1:0-4996 GCA_031402635.1 Bacteroidota bacterium
GGCTCAGACAGACATTTTTGGCTCGACGGCGAGCTGTCCGCGGTAATATCCGCACTCGGGACAGACCCGATGCCAAAGCACGGGGGATCCGCAGTTGGAGCAAGAAGAGACCGTGGGCGTCGCGGCTTTGTCGTGTGTCCGGCGCTTGTCCCGGCGGGTTTTGGAGATTTTTCGCTTAGGATGTGGCATGACCGATCAGATAGTTAATCCTTGCCTTCCAGAGACCGCAACTTTTCCCAGCGCGGGTCAACGGGTTTGGGCAATTCCTCTTTAATTTGTTCTTCCTGTTCTTTCTGTTCTTCGTGTTTTCCTTTTTGCGGCAATGTTTCTGCCGCGTTTTGGGCTTCCAACCGGCGAAGAACTTCCCAGTTGCAAGGTCTGTTGGCTACAGCGACTTCCTCACAGGCCTGCATCATGGGTACGCTCAACTGAATGAACTCGTACATGTGCTGGGCAATGTCGAGGTGGGTCTCTTCCGGGCTGATGATGATGACATCTTCATCTTCAAGCGTCCCTTCGCGACTCATTTTGACATAAACCCTGAAATGCCCGTGAATCGGCATATCCAGCGGAGCAAGACAGCGATCACATTCGGTGTGAACCTGACCGCCGATATCGAAAGTCAGGGTCATTACCCGATCCCGCTTTTCCAGCGCAAGGTCAACAAAGACCCTGCCCTGATGAATCAGGCTGCCTTCAAAGGCTTGAAAAAAGCCATCTCCTACTTCAAAATTGAAATAGTGGATGCCATTTTGCAGGCCCACAAAGGGAATCCGGTATTCCAGCAGACCTTTCAAGGAAACGCAACGCCAATTAACAGGCCGACAAAGATAGGCATTTTACACGTTTTGACTAAAGGAAACCGCTAAAAGACCTCAGGCCGGCTCCGGAAGGCCATGCAAAACCCGGTTCCGGGCAATATCCAGGGCCTGAAAGAGTGCTGCCCGGAAGGAATCCGGATCGGCGGTGCCCCTGCCGGCAATATCGAAAGCCGTCCCGTGGTCCGGGCTGGTCCTGACCACCGGAAGACCGGCGGTATAGTTGACGCCGCTCCCAAAAGCCAGCGTTTTGAACGGAATCAGGCCCTGATCGTGGTACATAGCCAGTATGGCATCAAAAGCTTTGTACTTACCGGAACCGAAAAAGCTGTCAGCGGCAAAAGGTCCGAAAACAAGCGCTTTTTTCTCCTGGGCCTCCTGTATCGCCGGCAACAGGCAACGGGCTTCTTCATCGCCGAAAAGGCCTTCGTTGCCGGCGTGCGGGTTGAGGCCGAGCACGGCAATTTTCGGTTTGATAATCCCGAAGTCGTGCTGAAGCGAGCGGTACAAAACCCGGAGTCTGGCAAAGACCAGTTCCGGCGTTATAGCCGCGGCTACCTGGCTAATCGGCAAATGGTTGGTGACCAGGCCAACGCGCAAATCACCGGATACCAAAAGCATGAGGCTGTTTCGAACCTGAAAAAAATGGCTGAAATACTCCGTATGCCCCGGATAGGGAAAGCGGTCCTGGGGAAGGTTGCTCTTGTGAATCGGCGCGGTGACCAGCGCCTGGATGGTTCCGCGGCTCAGTGCTTCTGCGGCTGCGATGATGGCGCTGGCCGCATGCTGACCGGAACTGCGGGTAGGCTGGCCGGGCTCAATCGGCGTTTCGTCTTCCCAGCAATTGACCACATTGATCTGTTTGACGTGGGGTTCGGAATCGGAGCGAAGGGTCGTGTACTGAAATGTAGGTTCGTCCAGCGCTTTTTTGTAGTAGGCCAGCAATCGCGATGAGCCGTAAATCACCGGAGTACACAGATTGAGGATACGATTATCGCGAAGTGTTTTGACAATGATTTCCGCGCCGATACCATTGGAATCGCCGACGGTGATGCCCACGCGGAGCGGCTGTTTATCCTGCACGCTCATGATTGATAATTTTTCAGAAAATGGTACAATAGCCGGACGCCAACCCCTGTCCCGAACCGGGTCCGGTAGGCACTGGCCGTGTGAAGGTAGGCCGGTCCTGCAATGTCAAGGTGCAACCAGGGGTAATCCGTGAAATGCTCCAGGAACTTGCCGGCGGTGATCGCTCCGCCAAAACCCCCGCCCACATTTTTCAGGTCGGCGATGTCGGACTTGATCTCTTCGCCATACTCTGCCCAAAACGGAAACTCGGCGATGCGTTCGTGAACGGCCAGCCCGGATGTTTTAAGTTTTTCCATCGTGTCCTGGTCCGCTGTGCCCATGCCCACGATACCGAGTGGACCAATTGCCGCAGCTGCCGCACCCGTGAGCGTGGCCAGATCTATGACCAGCTCTGGTTTGAAGCGTTTGGCGTAGTGCAGGGCGTCGGCCAGGATCATCCGGCCTTCGGCATCCGTGTTGAGCACTTCCACCGTTTTGCCGCTGAGCATCCGGATGATGTCACCGGGAACAAACGCGTTGCCGCCCGGCCGGTTGTCGGTGGCGGGAACCAAACCCACAACGTGAACGGGCAACTTAGCGCTGGCCACAGCATAAAGGGCACCGACCACCGCGGCACCTCCGGCCATGTCGCACTTCATGAAATCCATGCCGTAGGGCGTATGCTTGAGCGTCAGCCCGCCGGTGTCATAAACCACGCCTTTGCCCACCAGCACAACCGGTTTTTTGTTGCGCGGTCTGGCCGGCTTCCACTCCATGATGCTGAAGGTCGGCGGATCGGGGCTACCGAGGTTGACAGCCAGTAAGCCGCCCATGCCCAGTTCCTGAATTTTTTTCTCGTTCAATACAGAAACGCTGAACCCGGCCTGCTTGCCCAGTTTCTGAAACTCTTTGCCGAGCTGGGTTGCCGTCAGAAAAGACAGCGGCTCGTTGACCAGGTCACGCGCCTTAACGGTTGCTGAGACGATGATCTCCAGCTCCTTCAGCGCGCCTGCAGTCAGCGTAGAAGCCGGAAAGCGCAGGGATTCCAGGCTGAATTTTCCATCCCCGTTGCTGCGGTAACGCCTGAACTGGTAATTGGCCAGAGCCAGCCCTTCCAGAAAGGCAAATGCCGTGTGCGTGTTGCCGGTCACGTCCAGCACAAAGGCACTTCGCACTTTGTTGCGGTTGAGCAGTTCTGCGGTGTCTGCGCCCAGCTTGCGGAGTAGCTCCTGATCGGCAGGCGCTGCCGTCCTTGTCCCCGTGTTCACCACAAGCCGGGGGTCTTTTTCACCGGGGAAAAAAACCAGTTCCCGCTCCTGCTCAAAAGCAGCTTTGACGGTTCCTGTCTCCGCATCACTAAGACCGGTGGTGGCCCAATCCGTTTCCCTGCCAGTGAGCAGGAGGGATAAATCTCCGGATGCGGCGTTGCGGGCACTGGTCAGGTTCATGCAGCGATTTTCTTGGATAATCCGGCAAATATAGCGATTGCTCCGGCTGGCTTAACTTGCCTGCTCCCTCTAACAGCTCTGATGATTCAGGAATATTTTGAAACGAATTGAAATCAACGCGTAAGCCCGGTTTTGGTGCGGCAACGGGGCAGAAGAAGAAATCCCTGGGGCAGCATTTTCTGATTGACGCTGATGCAGCGGCAAGGATTGCCGCCTCGCTGCAACCCTTGCCGCCGGGCGGCCGCTGCCTGGAAATCGGGCCGGGAGAAGGTGCGCTTACCCGTCATTTGCTGGCCAGAGGAGATCTGGATCTTTACGCCTGCGAGCTCGACGATCGCTATGCGGCTCAATTGCCGCAGCGTTTTCCCTCGTTAACCGGGCGGATTATTCACCGCGATGTGCTGCAGCTCCGGGAGGATGAACTTCCCCCGGCACCTTTTGCGCTGGTCGGCAATTTCCCCTACAACATCTCTTCCCAAATCGTGTTCCGGATGCTGGACTGGCGGGACCGGATCCCGATGATGGTGGGCATGTTTCAACGCGAAATGGCCGAGCGAATTTGCTCTGGCCCGGGCAGCCGCGATTACGGTATCATCAGCGTGCTCGCCGGTGCCTGGTATGATTCGGAGTACCTGTTCGAATTGCCTCCTTCTTCTTTCTCACCACCGCCCAAAGTGCACTCGGCGGTGATCAAGCTGCGCCGCCGCGAACGGCTGCCGATGCCCGACGAGGAATTGTTTCGCCGCCTGGTGCGCACCGCCTTTCAGCAGCGGCGCAAGAAACTTCGCAATGCTTTGCACACGATGTACAACCCGGAGCAACTTCACGATCCGCTCTTTGACCGGAGGGCAGAAGAATTGCCGGTTGCCGTTTATGAATCCATGGCCGTTGCGTGGCCCGAATTTCATCCTGAAGAATGCGTGTTCTGATCACCGACCATCTCGATCCCTATCTCGCGGAACGGCTCGGCGAGCTTGGTTTTTTATGCGATGTTCAGCCGGACATCAGCAACCCGGAGGTTGCCGCTTGCATTGCGGACTACAAAGGACTGGTGGTGGCTACCAAAATCAAGGTTACGCAACAACTCCTGGAAGCCGCACCGGGCCTGCGATTTGTGGCGCGGGCGGGCTCCGGCATGGAAAACATTGACCAGGTTGCGGCGGGTTCGCGGGGTGTGCACTGTGTGAGTTCACCGGAGGGCAACGCGGGGGCGGTGGCCGAGCACGCCATTGGTATGATCCTGGCGCTTTTCAACCACCTGCCCCGCGCTGACCGGGAAATGCGGCAGGGCCTTTTCCGCCGCGAGGCCAATCGCGGGCTGGAACTCGCGGGGAAAACGCTGGCCATCATCGGGTTTGGCCACACGGGATCTGCACTGGCGGCCAAACTGCGTGGTTTCGAAATGACCATCCTGGCTCATGACAAGTACAAAACCGGATTCGGCACGGCCTGGTGCCGGGAGAGCAGCCTGGAGGAAATCTACGAGCGGGCCGATCTGCTGAGCCTGCACTTGCCGCTTACCCCGGAAACGCAGTATTTCCTGAATGAAGGGCGGATAGCGCGGTTTCGAAAGCCATTCTACCTGATCAATACCTCGCGGGGGCCGGTGGTTCATACCACCGAGCTGGTGGAGGCTTTGGGGAGCGGCGCAGTGATCGGGGC
>JANNSM010000125.1:0-5076 GCA_031402635.1 Bacteroidota bacterium
CTGCTCTAACCGCTGAGCTATGGGCCCGGGGCTGTAAAGATAATTCTGACACACTTAGCGCGAAAGCGGTCACAAAGGTGGATTTTTGCACCTTCTGAAATGAAAGCACTCGTTTTTGACCTCGGTGGAGTAATCCTTCCCCTGAACAAGCCGCGGGCAGAAAAAGCGCTGGCTGACCTGAATCGCGGGGTTTATCAGACCGGTCTGGCCAGCCTTGAAAAGGAGCATTTTTTTGAACGGTTCGAAACGGGGCATATCCATCTCGAAGTTTTTGTCAACACGCTTGCCGAGCTTACCGGCAGACCCGAAGCGGATGTTATTGACGCCTGGCATGCTATTCTGGAGCCCATTCCCCCGGAAAATCTTGACCTTCTGACCCGGTTGGGTCAGCGCAATACCCTCTTCCTGCTCAGCAACACCAATGCCCTGCACTGGCAGTGGATTGACCGGCATCTGGTTGAAGACCACGGCTTACCCGGGTTCACCGGTATTTTCAAACGGTTGTTTTTAAGCTATGAAATGGGTGTCCGAAAGCCCGAACCGGCAATTTATGACCAGGTTCGGGAGCTAACCGGCCTGCCCGCCGATCAATTGATTTTCATTGACGATCATCCGGACAATGTGGAGGCGGCAAAATCGGCGGGTTGGGATGCGGTCCTTCACCCGGCGAATTTTCCGCTGTCCCAAACGGCAGAAGACTGGCTCTAGGCCTGGTTCACCGTCGAATTTCCTTTAAACGGTTACGAATACTAAGAACGAACGTCAGGGCTTTGGAGCCCTGAAAGACACGCCTATCTTGTGCTCACCCTGACCCTGATTGTATTTCCTGTAATCCCTAAAGAACGGAGTCGCGATATGCGGCTCCTTCTTTTTTTGTGCCGGCTTTAACAGGAAAACCCCCGGCACCTGGTGCCGGGAGTTTCCTTTTGTGCTCCTGCGTCTAAGTTCTTTGACGGCGAACCTGCAGACCGGTCAGGCCGGCGAGCGGATGCTTTTAATCTGTGATTTTTCGCCCGCTTGCTGTTCGGCTTTTCACGTCCAGTTCGTCAAGTTTGTGCACATCCACCAGCAGGATGGCGCCTGCGCTCTCCGGCGTTGTCTGATAAATTTTTCCTCCGTATTGAATCTGGCCTACCCGGTGCGTCCAGTCTTTAGCCATCAGGGCAAATGCGCCACCTTCATTTTCGCTGGCGCCAAACAAAAGATAATCGCTGGTATTGGCTTCAAAACTGATGGCAAGGCGGTCGTAGCCGGGCATTTCCATCAAAACACCAGGGGTGCCTGCCAGAATAAGCACTTCTTCAACCCGCCGGCCGTTGACCATTTTTATTTTTCCCCCGACAACTTCGGTTTCGCTTTCACTCAAATCCCGCTGCAACACAATGTCTTTGGAAACATAAAACTGTACTTTCCGCAGACTGCCTTCATCAAGACCGGATTCCTGTTGCAGACGCGTTGTGTAAGGGCTCAACTTCAGGGAACAAGAACTGAGCAATGCGGCCATTGCAAGCGTGGCGATAAGCGTTTTCATTGCGTTTTGATTACCGTTTTTATGGTTAACAATCGGCATGCCAATTTACGCCTGTTTATTTCCGTTAAGTTTGGGTATGGTTCGAATGATTGTCTTCATCACGCTGGTCTTCAGCCTGGGCGCGTGCTCACCCGGAGGACCGGAACCCCAAATCCCACTGCGATTTCTGGCTTTGGGAGACAGCTATACGATCGGTCAAAGTGTATCCGAAGAAAGCCGCTGGCCGGTCCAGCTCGCGGAAGTCTTGAGCAACCGCGGTATTCTTGTGGATTCTTCCCTGATTATTGCCCGCACCGGTTGGCGAACTGACCAATTGCAGGACGCCCTGGAAGCCGAACATCTGGAACCCGATTGGGAGTTGGTTTCTCTGCTCATCGGGGTCAACAATTTCTTTCAGGGCGGCAGTATTGATGACTACGCAACAGCGTTTACCCAACTGTTGGACTCGGCTATTGCGCTGGCCGGAAACCGGCCCGGGCGCGTTTTTGTGGTCAGTATTCCGGATTATGCCTACACGCCTTACCGCAGCACGCTTTCAGACCCCGACGCAGTATCAGCAGGTATTGATCTGTTCAATGACCGCAGCCACAGCATTGCCGAAGCTAAAAATGTGGCGTGGTTCAACATCACCGATATTTCGCGGCGCGGGCTTGACGAGCCGGAACTCGTGGCTTCGGACGGTCTTCATCCCAGTGCATTACAGTACACGTTGTGGGTAGAAGAGCGTCTCGCTGACGGTGTGGAGGCTCTGCTGCAATAGCTCAACGGATGGCCACTCCGGACCTCGCGGTGTGGAGGCCCTTCTGCGATAGCTTTATCTGACATCCGCAATGGCCGTCGCACCGACAGCCCTTCGTAGTTTTGGTCCTATGGGTCGTCTCCGCATTTTTGTCTTAGGCGCGGTTTTTATTCCCCGGTGCCTTATGGCCCAATCGCCTCCGGTTGATCTTTCCGCGATCCCCGATGAAGTGCCGCTGGTGGCTGAAGTTGTCGTCCGCAACCTGGAACTTCCCTGGGATATGGTCTGGGGCCCGGATGATAAGATCTGGTTTACCGAGCGCACCGGGGCACTAAAACGCTACGATCCCGAGACAGGAATTGTTGAAGTGCTCGATACCGTTCCAGGGGTGTATAATTCGGCAGACAATTCCGGGCTGCATGCGCTGTTGCTTCACCCTGATTTCCCGACACAGAACTGGATTTATGTCACCTACACCTTCACCGAAACCGACCTGAGGCTCTCCCGCTTCCGTTTCGGAGTTGATGGATTGTATGGCGAAGAAGTTCTACTGGAACTCGCGGGCCGTGATTCACACAATGGCGCCAGGCTGATCGTTGATCAGACCGGGAAATTGCTGTTCGCTACCGGCGATGCTTACAACCCGCTTCTGCCGCAGGATACGCTGAGTCCCAACGGAAAACTCCTGCGTCTTGAACTCGATGGCAGTATCCCGGACGATAACCCTTTCGCCTTAAACCTGCTTTATACGCTTGGCCACCGCAACATGCAGGGCCTTGTGCAATTGCCCAACGGTGAAATCTGGTCAACCGAGCACGGCGAGGACGCTGATGATGAACTGAACCGCCATATTGCGGGCAGGAATTACGGCTGGCCCGATGTGGCCGGCGCCTGCAACGAAGGCGATGAGGCCGAGTTTTGCGCCCAGTTTGATGTGGTGGAACCACACCTTACCTGGTCGCCAACCGCGGGACCCAGCGGACTGGATTTTTACAACAGCCCGGCCATTCCCCAATGGCAAAACTGCCTGATCGCGGGATTTCTAAAGCGCCGCGGTGATCCGGGACAACGTATTCGGGTCATCCGGCTAAATCAGGCGGGCCTTGACGTGATGGATGTTCGTGACTACCTGCACCAGGGTCCGATCGTGCCTACCGATCTCGGGCAACTCAACCAGGTTGGTGTTTTTGGGCGCATTCGGGACGTTCTCACTTCGCCGGAAGGCAGCGTTTATTTGTGCACTTCTAACCGGGAATACAACGGCCAATATGTCGTGACTGAAGACGATGACCGCATCATCCGGATCTACAATCCCGCCTGGAATCCCACCCCTTGTCCAGATGGATGCCTGAGCATCTACCCAAGTCCGGCGCATTCCACCGAATCGCTGTACTTCAAATTTGGCGAAGGAATCACCGGACTAAGCCGGATCAGTTTTTTCAATGCAGCCGGTGAGCGTGTGCTTGACGCTCAGGTTCAGACGGGGCCTTTTACTTCGCTGCCGTTAAATCAACTTGCCCCGGGTGTTTATGTGGTTCGCGTGGTTTATCCCGGGGGCGAGGAAATCCGTACCCGCAGGATTCTCGTAATGCCATAAGGGCTTCAGGCCGCTGAACATTTTCAAAAGTGGTCAGGGACCTTTGACCAGCTTTCGCTGAAACCGATTGCTGTTCAGCACCAGGTCAGCGATATAAAGCCCGGGGGGCCAGTCGCCGGCAGGCTGGCGGATCAGGTAGTTGCCGGCGGGTAAATCCCGGGCCGTTGTTCGGGCAATCCGTTTGCCGGAAACATCGAAAACAGAAAGTTCAATACCTGACGCCGCCGGTAGCCAAACGTTCAGGCTGAAATCTTCGCGGAACGGATTGGGGCCCGCACTGAGCAAAACGCTTTCGGTGATTGCTGGCGGCGTTACCATGTCTGTAGGTGGAAGGGGCGGCAATCCTTCGATTGGCGTTGACAGGGTTAAACTTCGCGAGACACGCTGACTGCCGTCATCTGTCTTCCAGAGAATGACCGGCGATTCGGTGCCGTTCAATGGATCTTTTATGTCAGCCATGTGCCAGAACTCCGCCTGAGCTCTTGTGGAATCCAGGTCAAGTAACACATAACCATGGCCGGTGAGTTCGCTCCATTTAATGTGTTGGTTGCCCAGGTTGATGAGGAATGACGCAGAAGCAGCATTGCTGAAGCCATAGGTTTCTCCTTCATCAAAATTTTCGCCTGTAGCGCTTGGAACTAAAAACTCAACGGCCAGCGACCCGTTCCCGGTTTCCGGATCGTAGTTGTCCGGGTTTCGCGGTTCGGGCGCCAGGTCCAGCGCCATCGAAACATGAAAATCGCCGGTAACCACAACGGTATTCCGGATTTCGTGGTCGCGGAGATAATCGTACAGGGCATCCCGCTCGGCGGTATAACCTGCCCAGTTTTCAAAAATGATGGGCTCATCGTCAAGGGCTTCCAGGTGTCCCATCATGACCTGATTGGCCAGAATTTTCCAGCGTCCTGACGAGGTGTTCAATCCACTTTGCAACCAGGCCATCTGAGCGGCGCCGATCAGTTTGTGATCCGGGCTCTGGAATATCGGGTCAGATCCATCGACTGCAAAGCGATCCCGGTCATAGAGGCGGGTGTCGAGCAGGAAAACTTCCGCAAGATCACCGTAAGAAAGAGAACGCCAAATGCGGAGCGAATCATCCGGGTCTTCGCGAAGAGGCAGCCATTCCATGGCCGCTTTCATCGCTGCCCATTTCCGGTCGTGGTAGTTTCCGTAGTCAGGGTTATGTCGAAAACTGGTGTCCCGCAGGGC
>JANNSM010000126.1:0-4679 GCA_031402635.1 Bacteroidota bacterium
CGTCGAGCTGCTCGACCGGATTCCGGGAGTCTGTTTCAATGGCGACTGGACAAATGGATTATATACGGTGCTCAATGTGCATTTTCCCGCCAACGGCCGGGAAGATATGCTCCTGTTCAACCTGGACATCGAAGGTATTTCCGCCTCCGGAGGTAGCGCCTGCAGTTCCGGCTCATCCATCGGAAGTCATGTACTGCGGGCTATTGGCGCTGATGACCGCGGAATTTCCATCCGCTTCTCTTTTTGCCGGCATAATACCCGGCAGGAAGTGGATTTCGCCGTTGAAAAAATCGCAGCGGTTTACAGCCTGAGGCAAAAGATCAACGCCTGATCCCCGGTTGGCTTAATTGCTGTATCAGATCCCGGATAGAAATTCTAAGGTATTCATGTGATCAGCGTAATCGGCAGGTCCTGGGCGTTGCCCCATTCCAAAGGCAACCCTGCCTGTTCCTCGTCCTTCAACCACCTGTAACTGATCGCTCAGGTGGTCAAGCATAGCCTGGAGGTGTTCACCGTCCCGATAAAAGCGGTAATGCAAAACGGATATCGGAGAGAAGAGCGCGTCGTTTTCAACAAGGGATAAAAAATCATTGCCAACATGCGGCGTTCTGTTGAGCAACAACAGGGTGCGCTGGTAGTCGAAATTGTGGCGATAGCGGGGGTGCTCGATGATCGGATAAAAGGGCGAAAACTTTTCTGGCAATCCAGAAGGGTCAAAACCGGCAGGAAGAAAAAGATGGGAAATACTACGACACCCCAATCCGAAATAAAGAAATACATCCCGGCCAAGCGCTTCCATTTCTTCGGGCGTCTCATCGCCCTGTAAAACGGCGACAGAAGTCCGATTGCTCCGGATCAGGTGGGGGTATTTTCCAAAATAGTAATGGAAATACCGGGACGAGTTCCCGCTTCCGGTCGCGATCACCGCATCGAAATCCCGGAGCCTTTCTACAAATTGCCAGCGCCCCGCGAATGGCGGGTAAAGACCAACCAGCAATTCCAGCGCCCAGGGCAGCAAAACCGGGTCTTTTGAAGACAGTTTGATTTGCAACCGGTGACCGGAAACCAGCGCACAAAGCACATCGTGGAAGCCCACCATGGGAATATTGCCGGCCATCACCAGACCAACCGTTTTGATGCTGCGCTGCGGCTCTTCAACCGGAATTCCAGACAACCACTCCCGCAATGCGTCCTGGTCTAGCATGTTTGCGGAAATGGCTTCCAGCGCTGCATCCACATTCGGCGGGGTAAACCAGGGATTGTGATCCCCGGCGAGCCGGATTATCCGTTCGCGCTCCGGGTGAAATTGAAGCGCTTCACCCCATCTGGTCAGGATCTCAGTTAAATTTTCGCGGTTCATGTTCCGGAGGCCTGTTCAATCAGTTTTATGAGCCGGTGGAATTAGGCAAACCGGCGTGGCGAGGGTTCCGCGGTAAAACACCGCGACCTGGTGCCCTACTTTTTCTGCTGCGCATTAGCTTTGTCCAGCCGAAAAGGTTCTTTCGCCCGGGTCTTCAAAATTGGTTGATGATTTCAAGAGCGTAAAAACCAGCGTAAAAACCAGCGAAACGATCCAGGAAACAATCAGAAAAACAATCAGAAAAACGATTGGATAAACGATTGGATAATCAATTCACGGCGTCAGGAACGATGCGCGTTTTCTGCACTGCAAACATACCCAAAAGCAACACCTATGGCCATTATGATTACGGACGAGTGCATCAATTGTGGTGCCTGTGAGCCGGAATGTCCCAATAATGCAATTTACGAAGGCGGAGTCGAATGGGCTTTTTCCGATGGCACGACGGTAACCGGGAGCATTGTCCGTTTGGATGGCAGTACCGTTGACGTCAAAGAGCGGCATTCACCCATTGCCAATGACGTTTACTACATCGTGCCGGATAAGTGCACGGAATGTGTGGGTTTTCATGAGGAGCCCCAGTGCGCGGCCGTCTGCCCGGTGGACTGTTGCGTCAAGGACCCGGATTTTGTTGAAGACGAAACCACGCTGCTCGGAAAAAAGGAGCGAATGCACCTCTCCTGATGACGGTGGAGCATGCTGAAATAAAGCTTTCGGGACGCAGTGGTGAGAAACCGCTGGTGGCTGTCTTGGCCGGCGGATATTCGGCAGAGTACGAAATTTCGATCCAGAGTGGCAGGGAGGTCTGGGAAAGTCTGCAACAAAGCGCTTTCGAGCCCGTGTTGGTGCATGTTCGCGAAGGCTCTTGGACCGCAGGCCCTGACCTGTTGCCTGTTGATCTGACCGATTTCAGTATTCCTGGCAAAAATGGCCGGCTGCGTTTTGATGCGGCATTTGTGGCGATCCATGGCCGCCCGGGAGAGAATGGTGAGTTGGCAGGTTATCTGGAAATGGTCGGCGTCCCGCACACGACCTGCGATGTCCGGGCTGCCGTGCTGACTTTTGACAAAGCGCTGTGCAAAGAAAAAGTTGCCGGCACCGGCGTTCGTCTCGCACGCGGTCTTTTGTTGCGCAAAGGGGAAACCGTGCCGCTTTCGGGATCCAATCCGATGCAATTTCCGCTGTTTGTTAAGCCAAACCGCAATGGTTCCAGTTGTGGCATCAGCAAAGTCCGCAGTCCGGGAGACCTGGAACAGGCTTTAGTTCAGGGTTGGCCCTACGATGAAGAACTGTTGGTTGAAGAGGGCATCGAAGCGGGTGTGGAAGTGACCTGCGGGGTGTACTCCCGCAATGGAGAGATCCAGACCTTGCCCATTTGTGAAATCGTTTCCGGGAAAGGCCACGATTTTTTCGACTACACGGCAAAATATACCGCTGGTGAAGCGGACGAAATTATCCCGGCACGTATCCCGGATGAGCAGGCTGCATTGGTCAGATCCTGTTCCAGAGCTATTTACCACAAGCTGAACCTCCGCGGCCTGGTCCGGATCGATTATATCCTCCGCGATGGCGAGTGTTGGTTTCTTGAAGTCAATACTGTTCCCGGCATGAGCAAAGCGAGCATTGTTCCCCAAATGGTCAGGGCAACCGGCCAGACTACCGGCTCTTTTTTCGAAGGCTTGTTGAATGAAGCCATGCACCGGCAAAACAAGCAATACGCCGCTTCCAATGGCTGAAAAAACAGGAAAGCACCCCAAGGGCCGGCGGCCCGAAGTTTTGGCTTTTATCACCAGCCGGATTTTCTGGGTCAATATGGCTATGGCGTTTGCCGGCGTTCTGATTTTGAGCCTGCTCGCGCTGCAACTGCTCCGGGGCTATACGGGGCATAACCGCTATATCACGGTTCCGGATTGTCAGGGCATGACGCTCAATCAGGCCAAAGAGATGCTGGATCGCAGAGATCTGCGGTTCGCGGTCATGGACTCGCTGTATGATCCGGCGCTATTGCCACTTGTGGTCATGGCGCAATACCCGGCCGTGGAATCTGAAGTTAAAAAGGGCAGGGTAATCCACCTGACGATCAATAAAACAAGGCCCCAGATGGTCGAAGTGCCGGTGTCGGAATTACTGGAGAAAACGCTCCGTTCGGTGCAATTCAATTTGCAGGGTCTCGGGTTCCGGATCGGGGAATTGATTTACCGGCCGGGCATTTATGATAATCAGGTGGTAGAATTGCGTAAAGGCGGTGTAGAGCGGCCGTTGAACCGGGGAGCAAAACTTCCCAAAGGCGCTGTCATTGACCTGGTGGTTTCGGATGGCAATGGAAGTGCCAGGATTCCTCTGCCCGACCTTATCGGTATGTCGCTGTCTGAAGCTCAGTTTGTCATTACGGCCAATAACCTGGTAGAAGGATCTTTCGTACTGGATCAGGGAACCGATAGTCTCCTTGCCAGAGTTTACCGGCAGGAACCCGAGCCCGGAGAAGATATCTTTGTACGCGAAGGTTCCATGATCAATCTTTGGCTGGGCGAGCTTCCCCAAAACCAGTTTTCTGAATAAGGAGCTGTTGGGGATCAAAGAACCCTGCCGCTGGTCATACCATTTGCTCCCGGCAGTCCGTTTACCTTGTTTATCCATGAATAAGCCGCTATTCCTCTTTCTGACGATGACCCTGTTCCTCTGCCTTTCTGCCCGGGCGCAGGAAGTCATGCGGTCAACCGGGAGCAATCCGGCTTTATTTGGAAAGGAGGGCTATCAAAAAACAATCGCGAGTCAAACCCGCAGCGGTGCGGACACCCGGGATACGTTATGTCTTCCTTTTTTCGATGATTTTAGCAATCCCCGGCGCTGGCTTGGTTTCCAGGGCGGGCCGTGCAGTGATTCTGTGTACCCCGGTAATTCCGCGGTATTTCCCAATGAACTGCTGTGGGCTGACCGTGGGGCTTTTATTAATGCCACCTATCCGGAAAACCCGCCGAGTTTTGGGGTAGCCACGCTGGATGGGCTAAATGCATTGGGCAAACCCTACAATGAAGCCACACCCTACGGGCCTGCAGACACCCTGACCTCGAAGCCTATTTTCCTGGGTGGGTCCCTGACCGACAGCATTTTTCTGAGCTTTTTTTACCAACCCGGTGGAATTGGCGATCCTCCGGACAGTCAGGATTCGCTTATCCTCCAACTCCGGCAGCCGGATAGCACTTGGTTGACGGTATGGAGTTCACTGAACAGCAATGGATCCATTCCCGATCCCTTCCGGTTGGTCATGATAGACCTGACCGGACCTGAATTTCGCTATGACGGATTCCAGTTTCGCTTT
>JANNSM010000127.1:0-10634 GCA_031402635.1 Bacteroidota bacterium
AACCTTTTCGCCCTCTTTAAGCAGTAACTGATCAATAATTCCTTCATCGAAAACCTCGATCTCAATGAGACCTTTCTGGGTTTCCAAATCGGCGATAATATCGCCTCGCTTAACGGTATCGCCGGGCTGCTTGCGCCATTCGGACAATATGCCATCTTCCATGTCTGCCCCAAGGCTGGGCATGATAAATTCAATCATAACCCCATGATTTTTTTCACTTCAAGGACAATGTCAGCCGTCTGCGGAACACAGGCCTCCTCCAGGTGTTTCGGGTAGGGAATATGAACTTCCAAACCGCACAGTCGCTGCACCGGCGCATCCAGATCATAAAATGCTTTTTCCATGATGCGCGAAGTAATTTCCGAGGAGAGGCTTACGGAGCGCCAGGCATCTTCGACCAGCAACGCCCGGTGCGTCTTGCGCACGGAGGCGAGGAAAGTTTCTTCGTCCAACGGACGAAGCACCCTCAGATCTACCACCTCCGCTTCAATGCCTTCCACGGCGAGCGCTCCGGCCGCCTCCAGGCACTTCTGAACGCCCAGGCCGTAAGTAATCAGGGAAATATCCCGGCCCTCCCGCCTGACTCTGGCCCGTGTAATATCCACAGCACCTGCATCGGAAGGGATTTCCGCTTCGGTGTTCAACTGGAAAGTATATTCAAAAATGATGACCGGGTCGGGGCTTTTTAGGGCACTGATCAGCATACCCCGCGCATCTTCGTGGGTTCCGGCAGAAAGTACAATCAAGCCCGGTACATGGGCGTAAAACGGCTCCCAACTGTGGGAGTGTTGCGCGGCCAGTTGCCTCCCGATTCCGGAAGACATACGAATCACAACAGGAACATTCAATTGCCCCCCGGTCATGTGATGCAGGGTAGCGGCATTATTGAAAATCTGGTCCATGGCCAGCAAACTGAAATTAACCGTCATGACTTCTACAACGGGTTTCATCCCGGCCATAGCCGCACCGATGCCGGCGCCAACAAAACCCGACTCGGAGAGTGGCACATCCATAATCCGGTCTTCACCGAATTCCTGGAGTAGTCCTTTGCTCACTGCAAAAGCGCCGCCGTAGTGCCCCACGTCTTCACCCATCAGGAAAACCCGCTCGTCATTGGCGAGCGCCTCCCGCAGGCCCTGCTTCAGGGCTTCGCGGTAGGTAGTTTTTATGGTTGCCGTGCTCATCTCAGGATTTTTCGGTGTAAACAAATCGCGTGAGTTCTTCGAGCGGCTCCGCTGTACCTGCCTCTGCAAAAGCTACAGCACGTTGTACCTCATCTTCAACTCGTTGGCGAATTTCACCAATACCGTCTTCGTCAATCCAGGCCTGTTGCAGCATGAACTGCTCTACTTGTGGAATCGGATCGCGCTTTTTCCATTTTTCCACTTCGCTTTTTTCGCGGTACAATTCTGCATCAAACATAGAATGGGCACGGAACCGGTAGGTATTACAAACCAGGAAATAGGGTTTGCCTGTAGTTCGCACCTGCAGTACAGCGGCCTCTGCAGCTTCCATGACCGCGAACAAATCCATGCCATCCACTGCGGAGGAAGTGATGCCATAAGCTGCGCCGCGCTTGACCAGATCCTGCTCAGCATGGGTATATCGAAGGGCCGTTCCCATAGCATAACCATTGTTTTCACAGACAAACAACACCGGCACCTGCCAAAGTGCGGCCAGATTCATGGCCTCATGAAACTCGCCTTCAGCAGCGGCTCCTTCGCCGAAAAAACAGCAAGTTATGTTGCTGAGGTGTTGCTTTTTTGAAGCCAATGCCATTCCAACTGCAACCGGCAGGTGGCCTCCGACAATCGCATTTCCACCGAAAAAATTCCGGGATGCATCAAAAAGGTGCATAGAGCTCCCCCGCCCCCGTGTACAGCCTTGTTGCTTGCCGAACATCTCCGCCATAATAGCGCCGGCATCCATGCCGCGAGCCAATGCATGACCGTGTTCACGATAGGTGTTCAGGATATTATCCTTTTCCGTTAGGGCTTGCATGACTCCCACGGCAACGGCTTCCTCGCCGATGTAGAGGTGCAGAAATCCCCTGATTTTTGACTTGGTGTATTCTTCGGCAGCCTTTTCTTCAAAGCGGCGGATCAGGATCATCTTGTACAGCAGATCTTTGGCCTTGGTGGCATCCAGCCGGACGGGTTCAGCGACTTGAGATTGCATGGCGTTTAGTTTATTCCAGGGTGGACGTATCACCTTCGGGAAGACCGAGCTCGCGGGCTTTCAGCAGCCGGCGCAGAATCTTTCCGCTTTTGGTTTTGGGAACACTATCAACAAATTCAATTTCTTTAGGTGCCACGGCCGGACCCATTTCCTTGCGGGCATAACCTATGATACTCAACCGCATGGCATCGCTCGCGGCAAATCCGGGCTTAAGCACCACAAAGGCCTTGACCAGTTCGCCGATAGAGGGCTCTGGCTTACCGATAACAGCTGCCTCGGCAACGGCTTCATGGGCCATCAGCGTGCTTTCCACTTCAAAGGGGCCCACCATATGGCCGGATGTTTTGATGATATCATCCGAGCGGCCGATAAACCAGAAGTAGCCATCGGCATCCCTTCGGGCCAGATCTCCGCTGACATACCATTCGCCATTGAAGCATTTGTTGTAGCGCTCTTCATCGTGCAAATAGGCCCTGAAAAGCGAAGGAATATCGCGGCGAAGAACAAGGTGGCCATGCTCTTCTGCCCGGGATAAGATGCTTACCGTTTCGCCCTGAATTTCTGCAATGGCCGCTTCAATTCCGGGAAGGGGCTTACCCATAGAACCGGGGCGCACCGGCATTCCACGGTAATTCGCGATCATGATGCCGCCTAGTTCGGTTTGCCACCAGTTGTCCAGAATGGGCATTCCAAAAGCCTTTTCACCCCAGACAACGGCTTCGGCATGGAGAGGCTCGCCAACGCTGAGTACCAGTCGCAGATGGTGAAGGTCATAAGCCTCCCGGGGCACGATGTCCATGCGCATCAACCGCCGAATGGCCGTAGGGGCCGTGTAAAACACATTGACCTTTTGTTCTTCGAGAATAGAGTACCAGCGCTCTGCTTCAAACTCCTGCTCATCCACAATGGCGGTAACTCCGTTGACCAGCGGAGAAATTATTCCGTATGAGGTCCCGGTTACCCAGCCGGGGTCGGCGGTGCACCAGAAATTATCGCCCGGATGAAAATCCAGGATGTACTTGCCGGTGACGTAGTGCGTAAGAACTGCTTCGTGCACATGCAGCGCACCTTTCGGCATGCCGGTGGAGCCGCTTGTAAAATGCAGCAGGGCGTGGTCCTGCGGGTCCGTTGGCGGTATGTCGAAGGAGCGTTCCGCTTTTTGCATCAGTGCAGAAAGGGAGAGAATGCTCTCCGACTCATGCGCGGCGATATCGGTCAGCAGCACGTAGCGAAGGGCGGGAAGTTTTTCGAGCAGCGGTCTGACTTTTTTATCAAACAAGGCGGAGGTGGTGACCAGCACAGCGGCATCGCCTTTAGTCAGCCGCTGAAAAACGGGCTCAGGTCCAAACACCGAAAACAGGGGGCAGAAAACGGCTGTGTATTTCAGGGTGCCCAGGGCCGTGATGTAGAGTTCGGGTATGCGACCAGCGAGAGAAAAGACACGTTCACCTTTGCGGATGCCCAGATGTTTCAGTACGTTGGCGAACCGGGAGGTCTGCTCCTGTAAATCGCCATAGGTGAAGTCCTGAATCTCGCGGTCTTTGCGAATCCAGCGAATGGCCACAGTATCTCGTAGCAGACCCTGCGCATGCCGGTCAACCGCCTCGTGGGCAATGTTCAATCCCCGCCCCCCCGGGAGGCCCGCCAGTTCAGCGCGTTCCCGCTCCCAGCTAAAGCGATCGCGCATGGCGTCGTAATCCGCAAGGTTGGGGGTGACCCTGGTGAAATCCATTGTTTTCATGGCTTCGGAATTTTCAGGTCAGTTGTACCTCGCGTTTTCGGGCTTTCGTTTCGGCGAGGTGAATGTTTTCAATGCCGCGCAACAGTGCGTCCGGCGTGAAGGAAATGCTGTCAATGCCTTGCTCTACCAGGAACTGGGCAAATTCCGGATAGTCACTTGGTGCCTGGCCGCACAGCCCGATTTTGACATGCGCGTCATGAGCGGCTTGAATGACGGAAGAGAGCATCGCTTTGACCGCTTCGTTGTTTTCGTCAAACAAATCGGTGATGATGGCAGAATCGCGGTCTATGCCCAGGGTGAGCTGGGTAAGGTCGTTAGAGCCGATAGAGAATCCGTCAAAGAGTTCGGCGAACTGTTTAGCCAGAATGACGTTGCTCGGTATTTCCGCCATCACATAAACCTCCAATCCGTTGCGGCCACGCTGTAAACCATATGTCTCCATGGTTTCCAGCACTTTTTTGCCTTCGGCCACCGTGCGGCAGAAGGGGATCATCAGTTTGACGTTGGTGAGCCCCATTTCATCGCGAACAATTCGCATGGCTTCACACTCCAGGCCAAAACCTTCGCGGTAGCGCTCGTGGTAGTAGCGGGAAGCGCCGCGGAACCCCAGCATCGGATTTTCCTCTTCCGGCTCATACAATTTGCCGCCGATCAGTTGCGCGTATTCATTGGTTTTGAAATCGCTCATTCTAACAATCACATCCCGCGGGTAGAAGGCCGCAGCCACCATAGCCACCGCTTCCGACAACTTCTCGGTAAAGTATTTCCTTTTATCCCGATAGTGGTGCGTGATGGCCTGTATGGCTCTCTTATCGTTGGAATCGTGCAACTCGTTGTACTTGACCAACGCCATCGGGTGAATGCGAATAGCGTTAGAAATAATGAATTCCATACGCAACAACCCCACGCCGTCATTCGGGTAGAGCGCCAGACGCATTGCTTTGTCCGGATCGGCGAGAATGAACATCGGCTTCGTTCTCGTGACCGGGATATTATCCAGGCTGATCAGTTTTTCTTCCCAGTCCAATTTGCCGTCAAAAACATGGCCTTCATCGCCTTCTATACAGGAAACCGTAATCAGTTGTCCGTCGTGGATTTTATCCATCGCATCGCCGGTGCCGACCACGGCGTGAATACCCAGCTCACGGGCTACAATAGAGGCGTGGCTGGTGCGACCGCCCTTGTTGGTAACGATACAAGTGGCTTTGCGCAACAAAGCGTTCCAGTCGGGGTTGGTAATATCGGCTACGATCACATCGCCCTGTTGCACTTTGCCCGCATCGGCGAGCGAATTGATGATACAGGCCCTTCCGCTGGCAATTGCCCGACCTACCGCCTTGCCTTTGCAAACCGGCATCGCTTTGGTCAACAACTTGTATTCCCTGACGGTCAGTTTTTGTTGCTGGCGATGTACGGTTTCCGGGCGCGCCTGAACGATGAACAGTTCACCGGTGAGCCCGTCTTTTGCCCATTCAATATCCATTGGGGAACGGTAGTGCTGCTCAATGCGGAAACACCATTCGCCCAGTTTTTTCAGGTCAATTTCGGAAAGGGAATACACGTTGCGCTCTGCCGGTGTGGTTTCAATGTTCATCACCGGTTTTTCCGGGTCCGCGGAGTAAATCATCTTATTTTCCTTGGCACCGAGGCGCCGCTGAATGATACTATGTTTGTTCTTTTCTATGGAAGGTTTAAACAGGTAAAACTCGTCTGGAACGACCGCGCCCTGCACCACATTTTCCCCGAGTCCCCAGGCCGCTGTGACATAAATTACCTTATCAAATCCGGTTTCTGGGTCAAGCGTAAACACCACGCCCGCGCTGCCGACATCGGATCTTACCATACGCTGAACGCCGACAGACAAGGCAACCAGCATGTGCTCAAAGCCATTGTCAATCCGGTACTTTATAGCGCGGTCATTGAACAGCGAAGCATAGCAACGGACAACCGCCTCAAGCAAATTGTTTTCGCCGTTGATATTGAGATAACTATCGTGTTGTCCGGCAAAACTTGCGGTTGGCAAATCTTCCGCCGTGGCACTGCTGCGCACGGCTACCGAGATTTCCTTTTCGTTTTGCATCTGGCGGTAAGCGCTCAACACTTCTTTGTGAACGGCATCCGGCAATTTTCCGGAACTGATCAGCTTTCTGCAGCCCTCACCCGTTTCGGCCAGGTTGTCAAGAGTTTTAACATCCAGAGAACTCAATACTTTTTTCAGGCGCTCTTCGAGGTGGTTTTCCTGTAAAAAAAAAACGGTAGGCTTCAGCCGTAATGGCGAAACCGGTAGGTACCTGAACGCCGAATGGTGCCAGTTCGCTGACCATCTCTCCCAGGGAAGCATTCTTTCCACCTACCCGGGCAACGTCGGCATTCCTGATCTGGTTGAAAGGAATACAGTAACGCATGGCTGACAAGTTTATTCAAGAACGTGATGTCTCTCATAGCTACGCACCTCCGTATCGTTGGAGTATGAGAGCCATCAGAGATCGCGTTGATTGATGTCATTCGAAAGGAATACATCGCCAACTTTTTGATTTCTTACCTTTAGTCATACACCAAATATTTTATGCTCTCTCTTCCGGAACCGCCGAGAACACAATTGCTCAACCGACTTTGGGTTGCCCAATTGGCCAAGGGCCATATCTCGGATGACGATATTTCCGGGTTGGCAGAGTCGCTGGATATTTCCGGGGTTGAAGTGGAAGGAGTAGCGAGTTTCTATCACTTTTTTCATCGAAAACCGGCCGGGAAATTTACCATCTACTGCAACAACAGCATGACGGCCATGATCAGCGGAATGGAAGCGGTGGTGGAAACTTTTGAGCGGGAAACCGGGGCCACCATCGGCTCAACAGACCACACCGGAACCTTTGGCGTTTTTCTAACCCCATGCATCGGACTCAGCGATCAGGAACCCGCCGCACTGATCAATTTTTATCCATTTACCCGCCTGACTCCCGAAAAGGTCCGGGACATTGTAAACCGGTTAAAAAGCGGTGCCGACCCTTCGACCTTTTGCGACCATCCCGACGACCACATCCGTTATACACCAACCGGCAAACCCGGCATTTTCTTCAGCAGTTTTTCACCGGGTGAAACCATTCGCCGGCTGCCGCAATGGGGCCCCGGAGGGGTGATCAACGCCCTGAAAACCACCAGGCTGGCAGGCCGGGGTGGTGCTTTTTATCCCACCTGGATGAAATGGCAGGCCGCCGCCAACCAGGCAAACAACCCTAAAGTAGTGGTTTGCAACGCCGATGAAGGCGAGCCGGGCACGTTCAAAGACAGGGTGCTGATGAACCGGGTTCCGGAAACCCTGCTCGACGGTATGGCCGCCTGTGCCTATGCCGTCGGGGCCAGCTATGGCATCATCTATCTGAGAGGTGAATACCGCTGGCTGGAAAATCGTTTGCAGCATGCCATAGACAGCTACCGGCGGGAAGGCTGGCTGGGAAAACACTGCGGAGGCATCCAGGGTTTTGACTTTGATATCCGCATTCAGGTAGGCGCCGGCGCCTATGTTTGCGGCGAAGAAACTGCGCTCCTCGAATCCCTGGAAGGGCGGCGCGGTGAGCCGCGCACCAAATGGTTTTTTCCGGTCGAAAGGGGTTACCTCCAGCAGCCCACCGTGGTCAACAACGTCGAGACGTTCTGCGCCGCGGCGCGAATTCTGCAACTTGGGGTAGAGACCTACCTGCAATACGGACTTCCCGATTCGCCCGGCACAAAACTGATCAGCGTGTCCGGAGACTGCCGGCTACCCGGCCTGTACGAAATCGAGTGGGGCATGACGCTGGGAGAACTGCTCGATCGCTGCAAGGCCGAGAACCCGTGGTTCATCCAGGAAAGTGGTCCCTCCGGCAACGTGCTCACGGCAAGGGAAACGCACCGTCCCTTCGGCATGTTCGCCGACATGATCAACCAGCACATCCGCTGTGGCGGAGCGCTGACTGTTTTCAACCGCAACCGCGACATCCTGGAAATCCTGTTGAATTACGCGGCGTTTTACAAGCACGAATCCTGCGGTATCTGCACTCCTTGCCGGGCAGGCAATTTCATCATCCAGCGAAAACTGGAGAAACTCAACAACGGCCTGGCCAATCTCAGCGACCTGACAGACCTGAAGCAATGGGGGCAGATTATGCGGGCGGCGAGCCGCTGCGGGCTGGGTAAAACCGCCACCAACAGCCTGCTCAATGCGCTGGATAAATTCCCCGGTTACTTCCAGGACCGGATTGACCCGACAACGGATTCCCAAAACTTCCGGTTCAACCTTGAAGCAGCCACGAAAGATTACGATGAATACAAACCGCAATGAGTCAGTTTGTCAATATCACCATTGATGGAAAAAGTATCCTGGCCGAAGAAGGCAGGAATCTGGTGCAGGTAGCCGCGGAAAACGGCATTTTCATTCCCTCGCTGTGTTACTTTGAGCACATCGAGCCGCCACTGGGAACCTGCCGAACCTGCACCTGCAGGATCAACGGCAAGTGGGGTCCCGCCTGCACAGAAAAAGTGCGGGAAGGGCTGAACGTTGAAGTCAACGCCGACGATCTGAAAGACCTCCGGAAATCGCTGGTCGAAATGATGTTCGCCGAAGGCAACCACATCTGTCCCGCCTGCGAGAAAAGCGGCGATTGTGATTTGCAGCACATGGGCTACGAGCTCGGCATCGCTTCCATCCGCTTTCCCCACTTGTTCGTAGATAAGGTTATTGATTACGGCTCGCGACGCATGGTGCTGGAACACAACCGCTGCATCAAGTGCCTGCGCTGCGTGGTGGATGTGGAAACAGACGATGGCAAAAAGGTGTTTTCTTACCAACACCGCGGCAATGAAACCGTGGTCGGAATTGACTACGAGCAGGAAGGGCGGCTCAGCCGCGAGCAGGCCGTCAGGGCCATGAACCTTTGCCCCACCGGTGCCATTATCGTCAGGGGTGAAATTTTCAGCAAACCTTTCGGGGAGCGGAAGTTTGATATGGCTTCGGTTCAGAAACCAACGGCCGTGATCATGCCAACCCCTAGGTCGGGAGCGTTGGAAAAAAAAGTGGTGGCTACGGTTTCGCTGGCCGGCTGCTTTGGTTGTCATATGTCCATGCTCGACATTGACACCGGAATACTCGACGTGATTGAACTGGTTTCGTTCCACAAAACGCCGTTAACGGACATCAAGGAATTCAGCCGGCATTGCAACCTCGGTTTGATCGAAGGAGGCTGTTGCAACGCCGAAAACGTGGAAACCCTTCGCAAGTTTCGGGAGCATTGCGATATCCTGGTTTCCGTTGGAGAATGCGCAGTGTGGGGAGGTCTGCCCGCCATGCGCAACACGATTCCACTGAGTGAATGCCTGGAAGAAGCCTACCTCTACTCGGTGACCAATGAGCCGGGTAAAAACATCGTGCCCTACCACGAAGAACTGCCAAAATTGCTCGACCGGGTTTATGCCTGTAGCGAAATCGTCCGTATAGACTACAACATTCCTGGTTGCCCGCCCAGCGCTGATCACATCTGGAAGGTTATCAAGAATTTGCTTTGGGGCGAACAGTATTCTGTACTTTATTCAGAATTCAAATACGATTAACCGGATAAACAATGAGAAAGATTACGATTGATCCGGTAACCAGGGTTGAAGGCCACGGCAGGGTAACCATCCACCTCGATGACCAGGGAAAGGTGAGCGAAACCTTCTTCCACATTGTGGAATTCCGAGGCTTTGAGCGCTTCATTCAGGGCCATCCGTATTGGGAAGCACCGCTGCTGGTGCAACGCCTGTGCGGCATTTGCCCGGTGAGCCATCATCTGGCGGCAGCTAAGGCCATTGACCAGATCGTGGGCATTGATCCGGAATCGCTTTCGCCTCTCGCCACAAAATTGCGCAAGCTGATGCATTATGCGCAGATTTTTCAGTCACACGCCCTTCACTTTTTCTACCTCGCGTCACCTGACTTGCTTTTTGGCGCCGATTGCCCGGTTGAAAAGCGCAACATTTTTGGTGTTGCGCTTGAAAACAAAGAACTGGCCGTCCGCGGAATTACCATGCGCAAGTTCGGACAGGAGTTGATCAAGGCGTTGTCCGGAAAAAAAATCCACGGAACACTGGCTGTCCCGGGTGGTGTTTTTAAAACCTTCACCAAAGAAGAGCGGGATTATTTTTTGGACGGAAAGGAAATCCCCGATATCGAAACGATGATCCGGTGGTCAAAGGAGATGGTCGCATTTATCCGGACTTACCACGAAACGCACCGGGATTATCTGGATCATTTTGCCGCATTTCGCTCGGGTCACCTGGGCATGGTTGGTCCGGATGGCGCCATGGAACTTTACCACGGCCGGCTCCGCGCCATTGACGCTGCGGGCAACCGCACCCTTGATGATATTGCCACGGACGATTATCAGGAATATTTTTCTGAGGCGGTAGCGCGGTGGTCCTACATGAAGTTTCCCTACCTGAAAAATGTCGGTCGCAAAAACGGGTGGAACAGAGTAGGACCTATTGCCAGGCTCAATGTCTGTGAATCCATCCCTACTCCATTGGCTGAACTGGCACGCTTGGAATATTTCGATTTTACGGGAGCAAAAGTGAATAACAGCACCATGTACTCCCATTGGGCCAGACTGATTGAAATTCTGCATTGCGCCGAAATGATCCGGGACCTTCTGCACGACCCGGACATTCTGGGAATCGATGATCTGGTGCGCGAAGGCATAACAAG
>JANNSM010000128.1:0-2570 GCA_031402635.1 Bacteroidota bacterium
GAGGCGATAACCCCAAAGACCAGCGTTGTTGTTGATAATCAGTGCATAATTAACACCTACTTCAATTTCTTCTACAGATAGCCGTGGGGGATCTGGCTCGTGATAGCGGTCCATCGGAATAAACTCGAACCAGATGCCGGACGCCACATTGAGCAGTAGCCCTTCCCCATCGTAGCGATCCTGAAAAGCGATGAAGCCCTCCGAAGCCGGGTAGGTTTCCAGCGTGTCAACCGGGCCGCCAATCAGGTCGGCAATACGCGCTGCATAGGGCTGAAAATTAACCCCTCCATGCACAAATAAGGAGAAATCGGGGAAGAGCTCCTTCACCGTTTCGACTTTGTTGAGTTCAAGAAGGCGTTCAAAGTACATGATCACCCAGGGCGGAATACCGCTGATCAGGGTCATGTGCTGGCGCGAGGTTTCCCGGCAGATGGCATCAATCTTTTGCTCCCAGTCCTCAATGCAGTTGGTCTCGTAACCCGGCATCCGGTTGCGGAGCAGATACGCAGGCACGTGGTGATAAACCAGTCCCGAAAGCCTCCCGGTTGCAATGCCGCCCGTCTCGGACAGCACCGGGCTGCCCTGCAAAAAGATCATCTTACCGTCGGCAAACGACGAGTTTCCACTGGAGTGTATATAGCTGGTCAGCGCTGCGCGGGCGGTGCCGATGTGATTGGGAATAGAGTCAGGGGTTAGCGGGATGTATTTGGTGCCCGATGTGGTTCCCGAAGTCTTGGCGAAATAGGCTGGTTTTCCCGGCCAGAGTACATCCAATTCCCCGGTCTTGATCCGCTCGATCCAGGGCTTGAGCTGTTCATAGTCCCGCAGTGGAATGGCCTGACGAAACCCAAGTGCATCCCGGACATCATCCATCCGGTGCTCCCGCCCAAAGGACGTATGCCGGCCTTTGGCCAGGAGCTGCTTAAAGACCTGCCGCTGAGAACCTACCGGATCGCTGCTCCAATCGCGGATATTGGCGGCTTCCCAGGCAGCAAATGGCTTTGCAAGGACGGATTTCAGGGCCACAACATTGATTTAGATAAATTTTTCATCACATGTTCACTATTCGCTGCAAAGATTTTTAATTTTGACGGGTTCCACCCCACCTCGGTTTTATGGTCTTTTTAAAGACTGTGGTTTACCCGAATATTAATTTAATGTTCGGTTATCTACTGTTTTATAAACATTCCGTAAATTTGCACGTCCAATAAAAATTCGCCCCATCATGTACGTCATTGTCGAAATCGCCGGTCAACAGTTCAAGGTCGAAAAAGACCAGGAAATCTTCGTGCACCGGCTCGAAGGGGAGGAAGGACAAAAAGTTGAATTCAACGATGTTTTGCTGAAGCACGATGAAGGAACCATCACCGTAGGTACACCGACGGTTTCCTCTTCCAAAGTTTCCGCCACAATCCTTGAACACCTCAAAGGAGATAAGGTCATTGTATTCAAAAAGAAGCGCCGCAAAGGGTACCGCAAAAAAAACGGGCATCGCCAGGCCTTCACCCGCATCAAAATTGACGGCATTTCCTGATAGTCAGGCAAAGCCAGGTCCACTACCCGATTAATTTTCTACCAGACTTTTTCCCTGCCCAGGCAGGGAGTAACGATATCCCGCAATGGCACACAAAAAAGGCGCAGGCTCTACTAAAAACGGTCGTGATAGCCACAGCCAACGACTCGGTGTTAAGATTTACGGCGGCCAGCTCGCCATTGCCGGCAACATCATTATCCGTCAGCGCGGCACCCAGTTCCATCCCGGACTGAATGTCGGGCTCGGCAAAGACCACACGATCTTTGCCCTCACGGATGGTGTGGTTGACTTCAAACGCGGCCGCAAAGACCGCAACTATGTTTCCATTCTGCCTTTCGCAACGGAAGCCGAAGTTGCCACTATTGCTGCACCTGCCCCCGCACCATCGGCACCCAAAGCCGCAAAAGCGCCTGAAGCTCCCGAAGCTCCTGCAACTCCTCAAGCGCCGGAAGCTGCCGCACCAGAGGCGGAAACGGATAGCGCAGAATAAGTCACTCAACATGCTCCATCCAGGCCCTGCTCCACCGAGCGGGGCTTGTTTTTTTTAGCCCTTTCTGCGGGGCCATGCCTTTATCGGGCAACAGCCAGTTTTAGCCCAACACGCTGGCCGAGCCGCACCAATTGTAAAAAGTAAATACCGTTTGGCTGGCTGCCCAAATCCAACATGGCCGGTGGCGTGATCTGCCCGCCGTTGACCACCCGACCATTCAAATCCAACACCTGATAACTCCATTGGCCATAGGCAGCCGGGTCATCTACCCGAACCTGGACGGGTCCGGAAGTAAGGGTGGGATAAACGGAAAGTCCCGCTTGTTGAGGCACTTCCAGGCCTTCGTACCATATATCAGCTCTACTAGCCGTTCCTGTGAGTTGCTGATCTGAGCCCATACCTCCCAGAATAACATAATTTCCTGGAAATATAATCCTATATGGGTCTACAGCCACGCCCCTAAGGTCCATAACGCGAAAAGTATCTACCGATACAGATCCAGATTCATCTAGCCTGCAATTGGAATCGCATGTTAAAAACTCAAGA
>JANNSM010000129.1:0-2352 GCA_031402635.1 Bacteroidota bacterium
CCATCGGTGATCATGAAGATCTGCCGGTTGGGGTTTTTCCGGCGGCGCAGCAGGTCCATGGCCAGTTCCAACCCCGCCACGGTGTTGGTATGAAAGGGGCCTACCTGCAGGTAAGGGAGATCCTTGATTTCAATGGGCCAGGCATCGTTGCCAAAGGCAATGACATCGAGGGTGTCTTTGGGATAGCGCGTGGTGATCAGTTCGGCAAGCGCCATCGCCACTTTTTTGGCGGGCGTAATGCGGTCTTCGCCATACAAAATCATGGAATGCGAAACGTCAATCATCAGCACCGTGCTGGTTTGCGTCTGGTAGTCCTGTTCGCGAACCACGAGGTCATCAGGCTCCATGTTGAACTGTTCGGGACCGTGGTGGATGTGGGCATTTCGGATGGACTCGCCAAAGTCAATTTGCTCCAGCCCATCGCCGAATTGGTAAGGCCGGATATCCGAAGACAGATCTTCACCCTGACCGGAGAGGTTGGTTCGGTGTTGTCCCCTCGCACTTTTCTTCAGTTTGCCGAAAATTTCCTCCAGACTGCTCTGGCGAATCAGGCGGTCCATTTTTCCCGTCGGGGTCATGCCGGCCGGCGAGTCCGACTCGCCCTGGATATAGCCTTTGTCGCGCAATTCCTGGATGAAATCCGCAATACCGTACTTTTCGTCGGTGAGTTTGTACTGCTTGTCCAATTCGGTCATCCAGCTCAGTGCTTCGGCAACATCGCCAGAGGTGTGCAGGAGCAGCTCTTTGAACAACTTCAACAGCCGCTCAAAATTGCTAAGCCCTTCGCCGGTATCCAGAAATTGGGTGAAGCGGAATCCTTTCATGGGGTAAAAAAAGTGTTCGGGTAGCCCTGCAATAACAGCGAAAACATAGCGTGAACCGCACAGCGGGTATTTTTGCCGGATGCTGTTTTAGGTCGAAGGGGTATGGAGCCTGTAAATCCGGTTACGCGAAGATATCGGCGGCCAACTTACCCAGAACCAAAGTCTTTAACAACCAGAAGGCCCCACTCGTTCGCTCCAGCCGCCGGTAATCTTTCCAGGCCCGGGGTAAATACGACAGGCTGAGCCTTTTTCGGACGGGAATGATTGCGGCAAGGCGAATGGTCCATGGGGCAAGCGTCAACATGAACAGGATGATGGCCATGGTTGTTTGACCCACAAGAGACAGGAAAAGTAGCATGGGTAATAAAGACCCCCACTCTGACAGCGCTGCCACCCTTTTTGTTAGCCACACCCGGGCCCTGAACCGTGCCCAATACCGGTTGAACCCGTTAAAACCGGCTTTCCGCGCAGCTGGCATAACGAATTCCGTTTCATAAAACGCCATGGAAGCCATCGCGAACGATGCCATAATCTGGACAATGACTAAGAGGTTCAACATGCTTTCGCTGCGCCAAATTCGTTTTTTCCCGCTTATCCGCCCCCGTTTTCTAGCTTTGGGCCCTGTGGTTCACCAGCTCTACCTTTTATGACCATCGGATTACTGGCTGATGCCGCCCCGGAAAAGCGGGTGGCCCTTACCCCGGAGAATATTGCGGCGCTGTGCCAGCTTGCCCAAACGCCCGTTTTGGTTGAGCGGGGAGCGGGTTTAAAGGCCTACATAGCCGATGCGGAATACGAAGCCGTGGGAGCCGAACTGCGGTCGCGCGGGGAAGTTTTAACCATGGCAGACCTGCTGATCTGCATTAACCGGCCCGCAGATGCACCGCCTGGAAAAGTTCTGGTTGGCGGGTTTAACCCGCTCGGCGATCCGATAGGAGCCCGTGCAATGGCCGATTCAGGGGTTACCGCTTTTAGCCTGGATATTATTCCCCGCACTACCCGTGCCCAGTCCATGGATATTCTTTCGTCCATGGCTACCGTTTCCGGGTACCGGGCCGTACTGCTTGCCGCCGCTCATCTGGCGAGATTTTTCCCCATGTTCATGACGGCTGCCGGCAGTATCAAACCGGCCAAAGTGCTGGTGATCGGCGCCGGGGTGGCCGGTCTGCAAGCCATCGCTACGGCTCGTCGCCTCGGCGCTGTGGTGGAAGCCTCCGACGTGCGCGCTGCGGCCCGGGAGGAGATACTCAGCCTGGGTGCCCGTTTTGTTGAAGTGGAAGGGGCCCGCGAAGACTCGGGAGCCGGCGGTTACGCCGTTGAACAGTCCGAAGAATTTAAAAAACGGCAGCAGGCGGAAGTGGAAAAACGCGCCGCACAGGCCGATGTGATTATTTGCACCGCACAAATTCCGGGCCGCCGCTCTCCGGTGATCATTCCGGCTTCTGCAGTGGCCGCCATGAAACCCGGATCCGTGATCGTGGACCTGGCAGCATCCGGCGGCGGCAATTGTGAATTGACCCGCGATGGC
>JANNSM010000130.1:0-5160 GCA_031402635.1 Bacteroidota bacterium
CCGGCCTTTCCCCGGGCCACCTACTGGAGCCACCGGGATCACTGGGCCTGGGCGGTAAATCCATCGCCAAAAGACCGGGGATCTTTTCTGGTCGAAAATTTCCTGCCGCTGGAGCAGAGCGGCCAGCTGCGTTTTGCCGAATCGGGGCAGGAACTTTTTCCAGGCCTGCGCCTCGAGACCGCTTTTGGCCATACCGAAGCGATGTTCATCCCACACATCCGCTACAAAAACCGCACGCTGGTTTATGTCGCTGACCTTCAGCCATCGGTGGCGCACTTTCCACTGCCCTGGGTTATGTCATACGATATCCGCCCACTCGTCACTATCGAAGAGCGAAGTCGCTTTTTAGAACGCGCCGTTGCCGAAGATTACCTTCTGTTTTTTGAACACGATCCGGTCAACGAATGCTGCTCGCTAAAGCGCAGCGACCGGGGGGTGGGGCCCGGTGAAATTTTTGCGCTTCGCGACTGGAGTTGAACCGAACGGTCGGGAGAGAGACTGAGCAGCAGGGAGATATCCCCGTTCCAAAAAAAATTATCTTTGCCCCCACGTTTGGGCTTTTAATTAACAAAACGGCGTGGTAGCTCAGCCGGTTAGAGCGTCGGATTCATAACCCGGAGGTCGGCGGTTCAATCCCGCCCCACGCTACGAACCGCCATCCTTTCCCGGGGTGGCGGTTTTTTTATTGTTGGGTTTCCCGAGACCCGAACTGCCGGACAGCCCTGACGAGCCTGCCGAACCGCCTTTTTTCGCTTTAGCCCGGTCAAACTCCACAAACATGCTCTTGCGGCCAAAGCGGCTGCAAATTGGGCATTCATGCGGGTTGTGGCCACGTGCCGGGCACCAGGTGCGGCCATAGTAGATGATCTGCAGGTGCAGTTTGTTCCAGGCCTCGCGGGGAAATAGCCGCTTGAGGTCAGTCTCCGTTTTTTGAACATTTTTTCCGGTCGAAAGACCCCAGCGCCAGGCCAGGCGGTGAATATGCGTGTCAACCGGAAATGCCGGAACGCCAAATGCCTGAGCCATGACCACGGATGCGGTTTTGTGGCCTACTCCTGGCAGCTTTTCCAGGTCTTCAAAACTGGCGGGAACCCGCCCGTTGAACTCGCGAGTGAGGATGTCCGACAACCCGGCTATGGCTTTGGATTTGGCGGGAGAAAGGCCGCAGGACCGGATTATGCCGCGAATGGTTTCAACCGGAATTCGCGCCATAGCTGCGGGGTTGTCGGCGAGCGCAAACAGCGCCGGCGTGACCTTGTTGACCCGTTCATCGGTGCACTGCGCTGACAGGAGTACGGCCACCAGCAAGGTGAATGCATCCCGGTGCTGTAGCGGAACCGGTACATCGGGATGGAATTGCTCCAGCAGCGCCATGATCTGAGCTGCTTTTTCGGCTTTGGTCATGAGGGAAAGGCTTTAAGGGCGCCACGCTGCCGACTGCCGGTGCGCCGCGCTGCCGGTTTCCCGGGCTGCGGCGTGCCGGTTTCCCGGGCTGCGGCCTGCCGGTTTCACGGGTTGCCGCGCTGCCGGTTTCCCGGGCTGCGGCCTGCCAGCCTTGGAAAGGCCGCCAAAAGATACAGCGCCGGTTCCCCAACACATCCACTATGCCCGTCACAGAAGCCCGCAACTGATTGTGCAGGGTTGGGCACCATTTTTCATTTTAGACCATAACTTATTGATTTTCAACACTTTGAATTACCCTTACATATTCACATTCGGGCTGCTCGATATGCATATATCGCTCGCTGTAGGGGGATTCGACATCGGTTAAGCAATGGAACGCATATATAAGTCGTGGTTTTTGATCGCGGGGGTATTGGCCGGTTTTTCACTCTCCGGACAACAGGTACAGTGGGCTTCACGGGTTCAGGGGTTCTCTTCCCAGGCCGGATCGTCTGCATATTCGGCAAAACAGGTACTCGGTGAACCTAACAAATACCCGGCTTTCGGAGATGCTCCGGTAGCCTGGTCGCCGAATTTTGAAGATGTTTCCGAGGAACGTTACATCAAAGTGGGTTTTCTGAAACCGATGATCATACAACAGGTTCTTGTGGCCGAAACCAATCAGGCCGGCTGCGTGGGCGCCATATTCTTGTATGACCGCAACCAGAAAGCCTATCCGGTGTATGAAGCCGGCAAAGAAGTGGATGTCGAAAACATGAACGGCCGCCTGCTGAGCGTGGTGATCAAAGAAACCAGGTATCCGGTTTACGGGGTCAAAGTTGTCCTCAAGAACCGCCCGGGCTGGGATCGCGATCAGATTGACGCCATCGGTATCAGTGCATCTGCTGAGCCCTGGATACCCCATGTTGAGCCCAGTACCAAATTTGTGGTTGAAGGAAAGGCTACACCGCTTCCTTCGACCATCAACAGTGCCTATTCCGAAATCCTTCCCCGACTGGATCCAAAAGGCAATCGCTTGTTTTTCTGCCGTAAAAACCACCCGGAAAACTTCGGATTTCGCCCCAACGACGACATCTGGATTGCGGGGCGCGATGCGGAAGGCGAATGGGCTACGGCCCGAAACATCGGGTGGCCTCTCAACGATGAGAACCACAACTATGTATGCACCGTTTCCGAAGACGGTCTGTTGGTGACGCTGGGCAACGGATACCGACCGGATCGCAAACCCCTGCCCGGCGTTTCGCAAAGTATACAGTCTGAAGAGGGCTGGATTGAGCCGCTAAACCTAAAGATCGAAGGGCTTTCGATCCTGAACATGAACGCCGAATACTACATGAGCCGCAACCGGAAGGTGCTGGTGCTGGCCATGGAAAGTTGGGACTCCCAGGGAGGTAAAGATCTGTATGTTTCTTTTTCGGACGACCTGGTCAATTTTTCAAAACCGGTTTCGATGGGCAGTGTGATCAACTCCGCCGGTAAGGAAATGGCGCCCTTCCTGTCGGACGACGGAATGCACCTCTTTTTCAGCTCCGACGGATTTGTCGGCTACGGCAGCCATGACATTTTTGTCTCGGAGCGCCTGGACGAAACCTGGACTTCGTGGAGCAAACCGGAAAACCTGGGTCCTTCGGTGAACTCGCCATCATGGGATAGTTATTTTTTCTACCACGAAGGAAGTGGTCAGGCTTTTCTGGCCTCAAACCGCGATGCTTTCAGCAACGAGGATTTGTATTACCTGAAAATGTCCAGGAAAACGCCGGACCGCGAACCGGCGCAGGAAATTGCTGAGGAAGTTGCCGGCCTGGATAAAATGGCCGGCCTCAGCGCCCGCAATAACGTTCCCGCTTCAGCCGCAGCCCTCCAACCCGCACAAACCCCGGCCCCGTCAACCATAAGCATGGGTCTGACGATGCACGGCGGTGTTTATGACGCCGTCACCCGGCAAATGATTCCCGCCACGCTCAACTTGCGGCAGAGCGGAGAAAACCAGGAAATCGTACCACTACAAGCCGGTGATACCGAATACCAAATCGGGGTGAGCGACGGTCAGCGATATACCGTTGAAGTGAGTGCTCCCGGATACTTTTCTGAAAAAGTTAGTTTCACCGCAATCGGGACGGGTTCAGCAGACCGCATGATCCTCCGGGATTTTGAGCTGATCCCCATCCGGGAAGGACAAACCATATCGCTGGACAATATCTATTTTGATGTAAACAGCGCCATTCTGCAGGAGAAAAGTTATGAATCACTCGACCGCTGGGTGGACCTGCTGCAAGAGCAACCGAAAGTGGTCATCCAGGTTCAGGGACATACCAACAACCGCTGCTCGCCAAAATACTGCCTGGAGTTGTCGCAAAAACGCGCAAAATCAGTTTCCGATTACATGCAATCGCACGGCATCACCGAGGAACGGCTTCGCTTCCGTGGCTTCGGCTCTGAACTGCCGGTGGCTGATAATGAAGAAGAAGATGGTCGGGCACGAAATCAACGGGTGGAGTTGAAAATTCTGAAGGTGAACTGAAAAACCCCGAGGATTTTTGGCCGGAAAGGCATCCCGATACTGCGAGCAGCCTGCCGTTGATAACCGGCGTTGTGCACTTGCCGTGGAGCGGCGTTCTTTGCCCACCGTGATGCGACTGAAAATTCCGGCTCTGATTGTTCTGCTGATCGGACAAGCAGCAACGGCTGTCCATGCACAGTCCGTGCAATGGGCCGACCGGGTGATCGGTTTTTCGTCACAGGCCGGAAAATATGCTTTCTCTGCGCGCCAGGTCCTCGGCCAACCCGACAAGTTTCCCGCTTCCGGTGATTGCGGCTGCGCCTGGTCCCCCGCCCGGGTTGACACCGAATGGGGTGCGGACCCCAATAAGCCCGAATACATCAAAGTCGGTTTTGCGAAACCAGAACGTATCCGGCAAGTCATTCTGGCCGAGAACTTCCGGCCTGGCTCCGTCCGTCGAGTATGGATTTATGACAACCTGAATACGGAAGTGCTCGTTTACGAGCGCACTTCGGTAATCCCGCTACAGGAAGAAGCCCGGATCTTTCACGTTCCCGTTGAGCGTACTCAAATCAAAGTCAGTGCGGTCAAGGTTGAACTGGATCCCGATGCCGTCAGCAGTCCGGCCCAACTGGACGGAATCGGTATTGCGGATCAGCTAAAAACTTACAGCCAGGAGGTAGAAGCAACCCGGTCTTTTCCGGTTTTTGGATACGCTGCCGATCTGGGTCCGGCAATCAACAGCCCCTATGCTGAGCTGCTGCCCCGTTTTTCACCGGATGGAAACACGATGTATTTTGACCGGAAAGATCACCCGGAAAACTACGGGGGCTTTATCAATGACGACATCTGGATCAGCGTAAAAGATGCTTCCGGAACCTGGCAGCCCGCACTCAATGCCGGGTCTCCGATCAATAATCCATACCATAATTATGTTTGTGGTGTATCCACAGACGGAGTCCTGAGTCTTTACGGCCGCTATGTTCGCGATGGAATTCCGATGCACGGCCTTGCCCAGAGTTTCTATTTCCGGGATCAGTGGGCCTTCCCCATGAACCTGAATATTGAACAATTGTACAACGCCAACCCTTATGCGGAATACTACATGACCGACGACCGCCACGTGCTGATGATGTCCAAAGTATAAAATCAGGGTGAATGCCATCGCCCCAGGAGCCACACTCACCGAACGAACCACAGCCGATGAGCAATATCAAAAAGTCTGGTCGACTATAACGCCCATCGGTAAACCGGCT